>NZ_VPEE01000103.1:0-2631 GCF_013417345.1 Acinetobacter sp. YH16032
CATATGGGGAACGTTCCTTCAAATATGATAAGGATCTGGTTACTAATACCAGTTATCGGTATGGTTTAACACAAGATTTAACTGTAGAGACACATTTGGAGTTAGCGCCTGATCTGTACTTGGGAGGAGCAGGATTTATCCAAAGACTAGGAAACCGCGCAGGTCTGTTAAATGCAGCATATTCTTTTAGTGACTATCAGGGATTAACCGGAGCTATTTATCAATTAGGATATAACTGGAATTCTAGGTACTTAACTATCTCTTATAATACGGCTCGGCAGTCAGGCGAATATTACGATATCGCGCACCTAAATGGTTTAGCATTTCCTCAGCGATCTGATCAATTTTTTCTAGGTACGAATAATAGGTTAGGCCAGTTCGGGGCAAGTTATATTTATCAAGAACAAGATTGGGATTCAACTAACGAGTTTTTAACATTTAATTGGTCTTATTCATTCCCTAACAATTATTATCTCAACTTAAGCGCAAATCATGATTTAAATGGATCAGATACCAGATATTATTTGAGCTTGAATGTTCCATTAGAAAAGAGACGAACCGTCAACTTATCCTATCAGCAAGATCAGGAACAAGAGAAGCTGTCTTTTAATGCGCGTCAGTCCGTCTCTCGTGATGTTGGTGGGTGGGGATGGCAAGTACAGGTAGATACGGCTCAGGATAATCGAAATATCCAGACTCAACTTGCCCGGATTCACAACTATGGGGAGTGGAGTTTAGGCTTACAGGAATTTAAAACCGATAACAGCTCTTCTCGAATAGCCAACGGTACATTAAGTGGAAGCCTGTTAATGATGAATCGAAGTTTATTCCCAATGCGTAGATCTTTTGATTCATTTGCTTTGATTTCAACCTCTAATATCCCTGAAGTACCAGTGAAATTAGAAAATAGATCAGTAGGAAAGACCAATAGAAACGGAGAACTGGTCGTCACCTCACTGAATCCTTACCAAAATAACAAGATCACAATCGATGCATTAGAATTACCTGCTGACTATTATATTGAAACAACAGTAAAGAATGCTGTACCAAGGTTTGGTAGTGGAGTCTTCATAGATTTTCCTGTTTACCAGATTCAGGCGATTCAAGCAGTTATTAAACAAAAAGATGGAAGCGTAATTGAAGCCGGGTCGAATGTGTGGGCAAGTCCAGACTTAAAGTCCTCGATACCAGAGCCTCTTACTGTGGTTGCACATGATGGTATGATCTATATGGAAAACCCTAAAGTAACTAAATTCTTTGTAGAGCAAAAAGACAAAATGTGTAGCTTTGAGATAAATGGTTTAGGTACCCACAAAGGTTTAATTGATTTAGGAGAGTTGCTATGCGAATAATGAACAAAAAAAAATCTCCTTTTTTATCAAGCAAAAATTTAACTTTAATGTCAGGTCTATTTTTAGGTTTGATGATTACAGGTGAAAGTCAGGCTGCTAAATGCAGTATTTCTTCTACCTCGCTTGATTTCGGTGAGGTGAGCCCTGCATTAAGTACGACTTCTACCAATATTACTCTTCGTTGTGATCCACGTTCCATAATGAAAACAAATATACGTGTGTGTTTGACCGCTACAAGTTGGCTTTATAATGATACAACCCGTTATATTTATACTAATATTTTAGGCATACCGAACCTACTTCAATCTTTGAAATATAATCTTTTTTATGACCCCGGTTTTACTCATTTAATCCAATCGCGTGATCAATTAACTGCTATGGGTTGTAGAGACTATACAATTACGGGTGGTAAGCAATTGACTGAAGTGATCCCAGTTTATGGTCTTTTTTATCCAGGACAGACAGGGGCTGCTGGTAATTACAGATCCTCTACTTTATCGCTTGAAATCCTTTATGATTTTGAAAGAAATGAGAACTATCCTAACGGCTATAACGCTAGTAATTTAAGATATTCGGATACGGCCAATATGAGTGTTTTTGCAGAATATGAGAATGTTTGTGCATTACTCTCAACAACAGATTTGGATTTTGGTCAAATTGATAATTTGAACAGAGACTTATATACAAGTGGTCAAATTTCTCTGCAATGCCCTTCACGCACTACTTGGCGAGTAGGATTAAATAATGGCAAATATGCTCTGAATAGTCAGAGAAGAATGTTTAATGGCAAGGATTATATAAATTATGATTTATACTTAAACAGTAACTTAACTCAAAAATGGGATAGTTCTAATAACAGGTCGCAAGGTGTAGGAACAAATGGGCAGCAACCAATCTCTGTTTACGGACATGTCCCCCAACAGCCTCTCAAAAGTGCAGGAAACTATAGTGATACTGTGACGGTCACTTTAACGTATTAATATGTAATCGTAGCAACCACAATATCATTATATACACCCGCAGGAACATTCGTGGCGCCTTCATTAATTTTTGCCCAGATTTTGAAGTTCTGATCCGTACCAGTTCCCGTACTTGCAAAATTTTCTTGAGAAGAGCTTCCCCAAACAGTTTTAAATCCAGCATCCTGATAGAGCTGATACGGAACCTGGATAGAACTGTCTTGTGTATTCTTTAAAGTCTTATCGCTGTTTAAAGCAATCGAGTATGGAGTATTTTGACTACAACTAACATTCAAACTTCCTGAGCTAGTTACATGATT
>NZ_VPEE01000104.1:0-2558 GCF_013417345.1 Acinetobacter sp. YH16032
TGGATTTAGGAGAAGTTGCAACTTTTCTAAAAAGCTCGAAAATCATTTTAAAGCCTTTGATTTGACTTTCTTTTACCTTAATAACGGATTTGTTTAACGCCAGCATACTTTTTGAAACACCACCCAAAATTCAACCTGCTTTGTTTCAGCATACTTTTTGAAACACCACCAATTAATTAACTAATTGCTCGTTAAATTATTCTTAATGCATTACGGCGATACGGCTAATAGAAAAATCATATTAGTACGGAAGCGATGTTTTTTAATTGATTAAAAAAAGATTGAAAATCTTATTTTTCGAGAAAAGTTTGCCAGGTTGTGTTTTCCCATAAAATGAAACTATCAAAAGCAGAAAGCTTAAAACTTGGAGTGAACAGCATGTCAAATTTAAACGCTCAATCAGTACAGTTACAAGGCACTTTATACATCGGTTTCCCTAAAACTTTTAGCGGTGCTCACATGGAAACATTGTTTGATGAAATCTCAGATTACATCGACAACAACTGTGATTTAACCCTTGCGGATCTTCAAGCGGATAGTGACTATGCTCAACTTCAATTTCAACAGCACATGCCGACATTGGCTGATAAAACAAATTTCTTCTTCATGGACGTTGAAATCTACGTTGCAACATTAAAAGAAAACTTTGGTCATACATCAGTACTCGACCAAGTTACCTCAGTAAATATCTTTGGCAAAAACCTTGAAGACATTTGCACGTTAATGGCTCAAAACGGCTACGCATACGACCGTATAGAAGATTGTTGGTCACGCGAACTTTCTTAATTCAATTCACCCATACGCACGGATAACGTGCGTATGCCACTGAATCACATTTGAGGATATAAACCATGCAAAACCTAATTACAGCGCATTGCGAGCTAACCATCAAACATGATGAAAAACAGCAAAAAAATGTCGGGCCTGTTGTTGTGACGTTTGGGGCGATCTTTACTGCTGAGTCGGTGAATGAACTGTTTTGCGCTATATGCCAAGACGGAATCAGATTTAAAGCAATCTATAACCCCGACAATATGTATTTTTTACGCCATGAGCTAAGCCCAATTGCTGATTTGTCAGTTAAGACAGACCAAGACGGCAACATTATTGTCAGTGTGATTGCATCCACTAGCCCATATTTTGAGATCAAAGTACTAAAAAATGGTTTTACCAACTCAGACACCTTAAATAGTTCTGCGATTCGCACGTTGGTTCGCAACCATCAAAGCCCATTCCAAGAGCAAATTTCTGACTACTTTGAAACAGACCAAATTTTTAAAACCATGCAAGCAATTTTTGCACACACGTATTTAAGCCGATAAGGAACTTCACCATGACGACCGCTACTGCTACCGCTGAAAAGACCGTGTTCAAACGTGAAACGTTGGAGCTGAAGAACATCCATGTTTACACCCAAAACGACCGCATTAACCAAAAGAGTCGCGTTGGCGACCGTGCATACGACAATGGATTAGTGAAAGACATCCTGTTCAGCCCTATGCTTTGGGCTACCCCTGAATTTTCATCTAGCTATGTTACTCAGATTCAAATTAAAGGCACACGCATTTATGATTCACTTTGCAGTTATACTGGCGTTCGCACCTATTTTTATAAGTTGTCAGACAGTGAGTTTGGGTGCATGTATCAAAAACGTCCGTACCCACAAAACGACTTTCTCTTAATTTTTGCAAACTTAACGCAAATGTTTAACGATGCAGTTTGTTACTTTGGAAACAACAGTAATAAAAACGCTTTTAAAAGTCTAGATTTTGACATCGAATGCGGTGTTTCACGGTTCAATTTACAGCAACGCTTATTAGAGTTTTATAAGAAGTCTAAACGCCAATTGACCATCAGTGAAACAACAAGCGGGATGCTTGGTGACTCGAATCTTCGCTATAACATCTTTGTTCGCAACCAACCAAAATTGGACAAACACGGCAAGCCGTTAAAATGCACCAAAAAACTCATTAAGCTGTACAAAGAGCGTGGCACAGTTGCGATCTATGGCGGTGACTGCATTTCACCACTCAAGCTCGTTAAACACCAACAAATCAAGCTAGAGAGCGAAAATGGCAAGTTTTCATATACGACTGACTTCATCACGTTGTACTCAGTAGAACAAGACATGTACACCTTATATATTCCCCACTCTATTGTAAACAAGACATTTTTATCTTTTATATTCAATGGCTTATTTTCCTGCTAATTGGTAATACCATGAAAAATACCATGCTCAGAAAAGGCTTAACAATATTTTGAAAAATTGCCTACTGAGCGCTGCCGCACAGCTCCATAGGCCGCTTTCCTGGCTTTGCTTCCAGATGTATGCTCTTCTGCTCCTGCAGCTAATGGATCACCGCAAACAGGTTACTCGCCTGGGGATTCCCTTTCGACCCGAGCATCCGTATGAGACTCATGCTCGATTATTATTATTATAGAAGCCCCCATGAATAAATCGCTCATCATTTTCGGCATCGTCAACATAACCTCGGACAGTTTCTCCGATGGAGGCCGGTATCTGGCGCCAGACGCAGCCATTGCGCAGGCGCGTAAGC
>NZ_VPEE01000105.1:0-2550 GCF_013417345.1 Acinetobacter sp. YH16032
CCCGTGTTCGGGTTCGGCAACGAATCCGAAGATGGGACGGATATTTATATAATATTGACCTATTCCCGTATGTTGAGCATAGGCTATTAGCTTTTATTGGTTAGCCTGTTTCTTGAGAAACGCGTAAGCGTGCATTCTGAAAATTCTACTGCAACACGTAAGAGTTAGAGCAGGCGGAGTGCCTGCGAACTGACGCAATAAAAACTCTTAACTTTCCTTTCCCTGATTACAAAGCTCCCCTTAGCACCTAAGTGGGAGCTTTTAGCAATCCCGCAGGGTTGCGCCACAAAGAATAATGATATATAAATAACTCACCAGTTAAGCTACTTTAATTTTTTTACATATACAGGGTATATCATTATGACTGAGCCAACTAATTTAGATTTGTTTGTTGCTGAACTTAAAAAAACAGGTCGTTCTAGCTATCACGGTGCATATTTTCAAGTTCCTTTCCGTATCCAATTGCATCTTCATGCGAAAGTTGAATCTCTTGCAAAACACTTAAACAGCTCTCGAAATAAAGTCTTGAATGATCTTTTGGCTATTGCTCTTGATCAGGTTTATTTATCTTTAAATCTCGATGAAGACACTTTGCATGACATTCAGGTTGAGGAGGGGCGGATTCTTCAGGATTTATTGAAGGATCGCCAGTCAATCAATTCTGGAGATATGGCGGATGACTAATTTTGAGGTTACGGCTAACAAGCCTATGGCTTCACTTGATGAAGCTGCTTCATATTTTAAAAAAGTGTTGCAGGAGCATTTAGATAAAAAACGTGACATCACGTTATTTGCTATTGCTGTTGTTGAGGGTCGATTAAAAGTGATTGAGGGTTTTCCAAGATGATTAAGTTAGAGGGAACAGTATTAAACGTCTTTACTCAACAAGGCGGAACAAACAAGAAAGGCGAAGCCTTTGAAGATCGTGACAAGGTGCAAATTTTGGGAGCTATGGAGCTTCCAAACGGTGATGTAAAAAATGAGCTTTTTACATTATCAGTCGAAAATCATCGTGATTTTATCGACTTCTTAAATCAAAAAATTTCTATTGCTGTTGGAGCAATGGCAAGCGGACGTAATGTGATTTTTTATGTCGCAAAAGGCGCACAGCCTGAATTAGCAAAAACCGTGTGAAACACGAAAAAAAACAGTGAGTTAGGCTTGCCTACTCGCTGTTTTTTCTTTCTCTTGATACTATTGATTAAAGTGGGGACAAAAATTGACTAAAAAAGGCAATAAAAAAGCCCATAATTCGGCTGCTTTGGCGGGCGTTGAATTACAGGCTTTGGAATCTTCTTGCGAAGATCAACATTCGGATAGAATAACACGTTTTGCGACTTTAAAACATAGGGCTAAAAACCAAGAAAACTATCTTTTTACACTAGCCAAGTTTAAAGAGAACTATGTTAAAGACGTTAAAAACGATGAATCTATTGCGGCTCTTAAATCTGCCCAAAAATTGAATGAGTGCGGAAACTATCTGCTATTCAAAAATTTCTATACTTTGGGTGAAATCAAACTAACAAAAATCCAAACATGCGGGCAGCATTTGCTTTGCCCTTTCTGCGCTGCTATTCGTGCCTCCCGTGCTGTTACTCGATACGTTCAACGTATTGATGAAGTATTAACGCAAAATCGCAAGCTCAAGCCCGTTCTAATCACGCTCACAGTAAAAAACGGTTCTGACCTACGGGAACGTGCCGACCATCTTCTAAACGCCTTTAGGAAGCTCCTAGAGCGTCGTAGAGACTTCATCAAGAAGGGTCGAGGGTACAACGAGTTTTGTAAGGTTCAGGGCGCTATGTACTCATACGAAAACACGTATAACGAAAAAACAGGTGAATGGCATCCCCATATTCACATGTTTGCACTGGTGGATAGCTGGATTGATCAGCAAGAGTTTGCGGAATATTGGCAAAGCCTCACTGGTGATTCTTATATTGTAGACGTTCGCAGGGCGAAAAAAGAAAAGGGTTCAGGCTATGCGGGAGCAGCAGCAGAGGTCTGTAAGTACGCTTTAAAGTTTGGTGATCTATCGGTTGAAAAGACTTGGGAGGCTTTTAAGATTCTCAAGGGGCGTCGCTTAACTGGCTCATTTGGTCTTTTATGGGGTGTCAAAATCCCTGAAGAAGCTACGGACGAACTTCCAGACGATCAGTCTTTGCCATATCTCGAAATGCTTTACAAATTCAACTATGCCAAGCATTCATACTATGACTTGATTGTTACACGCAACGTAGAGCCAAAGGCGAAAGCGGAACTAGGAGGAGGAGGAGGAGTTGCGACGACGACCGACCGACGTTGTGAAGCTGTAGCATTGGCGACTAAGGACGAAGCTATCATTTTCGGTCGTGGCGAGGGCACGCAGCACGTGAAAATGAAGCGAGGACGCAAAAAAGCCCACTGGAGAATCCCACCTGCTACCCGTGTTCGGGTTCGGCAACGAATCCGAAGATGGGACGGATATTTATATAATATTGACCTATTCCCGTATGTTGAGCATAGGCTATTAGCTTTTATTGGTTAGCCTGTTTCTTGAGAAACGCGTAA
>NZ_VPEE01000106.1:0-2534 GCF_013417345.1 Acinetobacter sp. YH16032
AAGTTCTTTATCCGACATAGACACCAACATATCAAACCGTCCGCTAAGAAAATTGCAAAAGTGCATATTCTAAAAGCGGACATTTTTACTTTGGAGAAACCGGACATTTCTACTTTGGGCTTACAAAATCATTTCGCATAATATAGATTATGTTAAATTAAGTACACTTGAATGATATCAGCGTTAGTGTATCAAGCATTAAAATTGAGCCCTCATTATTTATAAAAGCGTGTATTGGGCTGAACGAGCAGCCAATTGAGTTTATGCAAAATCTCAATATGTTATTGGGTCAATGTCCGATAAAGGTGATGTTTTACCGAAAGATTATAAAAAGGCATTGGATTGGTACACTAGGGCAGCAAATCAAGGCAATAATGATGCTACACAAGCTCTTAAAACGATGAAAAGTAAGTTGATTACAAATAATTAACTCACCTAACAGTTTAGGAAATAAAAGAAGGCAGTTAAAAATCTGCCTTTTTATTTATTGTTGAATTCTATTTTTAAGCTAATTTTTTGTTAAATACCCATAAAATGTTAGCTATATAGCTAACATTTGAAAATTTGTATGATATATTAGCTATATGGCTAATATTTGTGATTGGATTGCTATGATGAGTAGAGTAGAAATTGGGGAAAAAATTCGTATAGCACGAAAAGCTCTTGGTCATACACAGCAAGAATTATCAGAATTGACTCGAATTAACAAAACCACAATTTCTGAAATCGAGAATGGCCGCTTTACTGGTTCGTTTGACATATTTGAGCGTGTACTTGATACAGTAGGTTTACAGTTTGATGTATATCCGAAGCAACATTCGTTGCCCCACTGGGATGATATTGAAAATATGTTTTCGGAGGATAGCGAATGAGTACACCAAAGCTTCCAGCCAAAATCACTAATATTAAGGTATGCGCTAATCATGCTGAATTAGGCGTTTTAACATATGGTTCAGTGCACCACTATCAGCCGACTCAGGAAAAACAGCATGTATCACTCACTATGACTCGCAAAGGCATAGATGGTTATTCTTCCGGTGCACTTCACCCAATTTTTGCTCAGAATTTACCAGAAGGTTTTAATCGACGATTTATTGCTGAAAAACTTGCCAGATATGCCAAAGTTAATGACATGTATTTATTGGCACTACAAGGCAGTCAAGGAATTGGAATGCTCTCTTATAAAAGTGAGCTAAATTTGCCTGACGCAGATTCTTTAAACTTGAGTGAAATCCTATCTTACCGTAGTAAAGAACCCCTTTTTCCACAGCTATTAGAAAAATATTATCTCAGAAATTCTCTGTCCGGTATGCAACCCAAAGTGAGCATTCCGAATGCAAAAACTGTTCAAACGGATAGAACAGTTCAACAAAAAGATTTAATCGTAAAGTCGTTTGATTCGGAATTTCCATTACTTACCATCAATGAATTTGTTTGTATGCAGGCTGCGCGACAGTGTGGGCTTGAACCGCCACAAACGTACTTGTCTGAAAATTTAGAAACATATGTTGTAGAACGGTTTGATAAATCCAGTGATGGTACAAAACTAGGTTATGAAGATTTTACGACGCTCATGAAGAAATCAAATGACCCCGATGCAAAATACACAGGGAGCTACGAAACACTATTGAAAGCGACCCTTTTATACACTGGAAGCATAACTGAGGTTGAAAAAATGTATAAATGCATCGTATTCAACTGCTTAATTGGGAATGGTGATGCGCATCTGAAAAACTTTGCTCTACAGTATTCTCCGGATATGAAAAACATTTTTGTTTCACCACCATTTGATATTACGCATACACTTATATACGAATCAATAGATAATAAAATGGCGCTTAAACTCGCTGGAAGCAAAGCATTTCCTGAAATATCACATCTCTTAAAATTAGCTGAAAGCGAGCATTTTAGAATTAGAAATCCGCGAGAAATCATCGAATCTTTTAGCGAAAACATATTGGATTATCTCCAAGTATCTAATGAAGTGCAGCTATTTGATGGATTGCGGACATCTATAGAACAATCAATCTCAAATATTATAAAATCAAGCTCTAGTACAAAAATTTATCGACATGACAGAAAGAAGAAATTTGAATAATGAGAACAATAACCTATAAGTTACTGTTCTCGCCTACGCCAAAAGAATAGACGTCGTTTGTCCAAGAGATGCTTTAAATAGGCTTTGTTGCACAAACCTATCTATAAAGGCTTATTCAACATTATAATTCTCAAATGAATAAGCCCACATCTAAAATCTATCGCACAACCAATTAGCCTTCTTATAACAAAGCATTAATAAATCGAGAAAATATCTCTATTTGGTTTGATCCCAAAAACTCAATGGTACGCTCAACCAAAGGGCAAGCATGGTCTAAATCAAACCTATTCTGATGCTGCTATCCAATGCTGAACCGTACCGGGTTTGTCGGAGAGTCAATATTCTGAGAGACTATCCCGATGACAAAATTAAAATATACCCCTGAAATCAGAGAAAGAGCGGTTCAATTATTGATTGAATCTGAAAAAGATTATCC
>NZ_VPEE01000107.1:0-2508 GCF_013417345.1 Acinetobacter sp. YH16032
GGAGCTTTTGCTTTTCAAAAAGTATGAGCGAAGCGAATACATTATCAATGCTTTTACTTTTGAATATCACGAACAGTATTAATTAAAAACTGCCCCTCGAAGCGAGGAACGAGCTTCAATAGAGTACGAGCTTTAGCGAGTACCTAGGGCAGTTTTCCACAAGTTTTTATATTTTTTATTTTTAAATATATTTTTAAATATTTTTAAGTTGCTTGAAACGCTTGTACAGCAAGGCTTTCACAGCTAATAAGTACACCAATTCCGACATATAAGTACACCAATTCCGATATTTTAGCCCCAATAAGTACACCAATTCCGACATATAAGTACACTAATTCCGATGATATTGACACGTACATTACAAAGGTGTACAAATACACTTGAATTATAAAAGTGTACAACAATGAAAAATGACTTAGTTGTAAAAGATAATGCGTTGATTAATGCTAGTTATAGTCTTGGTCTTGTCGAACAGCGATTGATTTTATTAGCTATCGTTATTATTCGGGAACATACTCATAACATGCACCTTGACTATATTGCATTCAATAAACCAATTGAGATTACAGCAGAAAGTTATATTAATACGTTTGGTGTAAGCCATAGCACAGCATACGAAACACTAAAGGATGCCTGTAAGTCTTTATTCTCAAGACAGTTTAGCTATCAAGAACCTAGAGAAAAAGGTATTGCTCATAAAACGACTCGCTGGGTGTCTGATATTGCTTATATTGATAATTCTGCAACTATAGAATTTACTTTTGCTCCAGCGGTCTTACCCCTAATCACTTATCTTGAACAACACCTTACAAGCTACGAATTAAAACAAGTTGCCAATCTAACAAGCGGTTATGCTATTCGCCTATACGAACTTTTAATTGCGTGGCGTAGTACTGGGAAGACACCAATTATTGATTTAAATGAATTTCGTTTAAAACTTGGAGTTGGAGATGAAAAATATCAAAGAATGGGGCAATTTAAAGAAAAAGTTTTACATATTGCTATTGAGCAACTTAACAAACATACAGACATTACCGTAACTTATGAGCAACATAAGCAGGGGCGTACAATTACAGGGTTTTCATTCAAGTTTAAGCAAAAAGTACAACCTAAAATTGAAACTAAACGAGATCCCAATACCCCTGATTTTTTCATCAAAATGACCGATTCCCAACGTCATTTATTTGCAAACAAACTGTCTGAAATGCCTGAAATGGGGGCATATTCTCAAGGTACAGAAAGCTATCAGCAGTTTGCTATTCGTATTGCAGACATGCTTTTAGAGCCTGAAAAATTCAGAGAGTTTTACCCAATTTTAGAGAAAGCTGGATTTAGTCATGACTAAAAAAGATATTATGGAAGTTCGTAAAGAAGTCCATAGATTGCAAAATGAAGCAGCAAAAAACCCTGAACACCCTATCAATAATGGGCTTAAGGCACACCTTGAAGAAAGAAATCGTAAATTAGCAGAGATTAAAAAATCACAGTCCAAATAGCTTTCTGTCACGCTCTTCTGTTAAATACTCGTTGATTTCAGCGAGTATTTTTTGTTTCTGCGCTTCATCTTCCATTTGTTTCATCAAGAAAGAACCCAGTAAAATTTTACGTCTAGTGTCGTCCTTTCTTTCTTGTGCTTTTTGTTTTGCCTTTTCTCTTGCTAAAGCAGCCTGTTTTTGCGCTTTTAACTGGTTTAACTTCTCTTGTTGTTTTGCAATTTTCTGATCTAAAGATTCAATACCCATTGTGATTCCAAAGCCTTTAAAAAACCATTAGAGCATAGGATACCTGCCATTGAGATTCAATGCCTTCCTAAGCTATAATGGTTTTCCCCGAAGGGCGCACTTTCCCAAACTAATTTCATTATGTTTGGAAGAGCGAAAGGGGATACCCCTTTACCCCCATAAGAGCAGACTTGTTTTTGTTGATTGTTGATTGTTTTTAAAAGCGAAAAAAGACAAAAGAGAAAATGGCTATTTATCACTTTTCAGTAAAGAACGTAAGTCGAGCAGATGGGCGAAGTGCCGTAGCTGCTGCTGCCTATCGTTCAGGTGAAAAGTTGATAGATGAAAGACAAGGGAAAGAACAGGATTACACAAGAAAAACAGGCGTAGAGTTCACGAAAATTTATGCACCTGAAAATACAAATCCTGAATTATTAGACCGCAACCAACTTTGGAACACAGTCGAAAAAGTCGAGAATCGCAAAAATTCACAGCTTGCTAGAGAATTTGAAATTGCCTTTCCGCATGAGCTTAACCAAGAGCAACGGCAAGGACTCTTAAACGAGCTATGCCAAGATATTGTAAAACGGCATGGCGTTGTTGTGGATGCAGCCATTCACGCCCCACACACGGAAAGCGGTAGCGATAAGCGCAACTATCACGCTCATATTTTGCTAACCACTCGCAGCATTGACGAACAGGGCAATTTAGGCAAAAAAACGAGAGAGTTTAACGATCACGGCAAACAACAGGTCGAACACTGGCGAGAAAGGTTTGCAGACCTAAC
>NZ_VPEE01000108.1:0-2446 GCF_013417345.1 Acinetobacter sp. YH16032
TATTGTGCTGTCGCACCTGTTGCAATAATCAGTGCATCACAAGTGAATTCTTCCATGTCGCCTTTTAGTACAAATGGACGGACACTTAAATCAATTTCATTGATGTGGTCATACACAATCTCTGTGCCAAAGCGTTCAGCATGGACTTGCATCCGCTCCATAAGTACAGGACCAGTTAAACCTTCTGAGTCACCCGGCCAGTTATCTACCTCAGTGGTCGTTGTTAATTGACCACCAAGTTGTATACCCGCAATTAATGTGGGTTTTAAGTTTGCGCGTGCTGCATATACAGCAGCACTATAACCCGCAGGTCCTGAACCTAAGATCACTAATTTAGAATGTCTCTTTTGCATTTCTAATCACCTAAAGTTTATAAGCTACGTTGATTGACCCGCTTAGATAATTCTTCTGCCGACTCTTTTCGCTCTGAATAACGATCTGTGAGGTACTGACTTTGTCCACGAGTGAGCAAGGTGAACTTATATAGTTCTTCCATTACATCGACAATTCGATCATAGAAGGATGAAGGTTTCATCCGTCCATCTTCTTCAAACTCTAAAAAAGCTTTTGGAATAGATGATTGATTTGGAATGGTGATCATGCGCATCCAACGGCCTAAAATACGCATCTGGTTTAAGCTGTTAAAGGACTGCGAACCGCCACTAACCTGCATCAATGCCAAAGTTTTTCCTTGCGTTGCTCGAATTGCACCGCCTGCCAATGGTATCCAGTCAATTTGTGATTTGAAAATTGAACTCATGGAGCCATGACGTTCAGGTGAGCACCACACCATTCCTTCAGCCCAAGCGAGTAAATCATGCAACTCTTTCACCTTTGGATGTTCTGTGTCTGCATCTTCGGGTAAGGGTAGGCCTTTTGGATGAAAGATTTTTACTTCAGCGCCAAACTGCTCCAAAATACGTCCTGCTTCCATCACCGCCAATCGGCTGTATGAGCGCTCACGGTTTGAACCATACAGCAGCAAAATACGCGGTGGATGATCCAGCTCTTTAGCTTGTACTTTTTCTAAAGTAGGTTGATCGAGAAGATTCATATCTACATTTGGGAGAGTCATAGAAATTACACCTCTGCTTTAAAAAACTTTTTTCTGAGCCACAAAGACACACTGACTAAAGCAATCAACACTGGTACTTCAACCAGTGGACCAATTACAGTAGTAAACGCCACAGGTGAAGCTAAACCAAAAGTTGCAATCGCTACAGCCAACGCCAATTCAAAGTTATTCCCCGCAGCAGTAAAGGAAATTGCTGTAGTTTTAGGGTAATCATTGCCCATCCATTTGCTCATAAAGAAGCTGATGAAGAACATCACAATAAAGTAAATGGTCAATGGAATGGCAATACGTAAAACATCCAGTGGTAAACTCACCACATCATTTCCTTTGAGGCTAAACATCGCCACAATCGTGAACAACAAAGCAAGCAAACTCAGTGGGCTAATTTTTGGTAAGAAGACATTTTGATACCAATCCAAACCTTTCGCTCGAACCAGAATAAATCGTGTCATAAAGCCAAGGAAGAACGGAATCCCTAAATACACGAATACCGCATGAGTAATCGTCCAGAAATCCACATTGATCACTTGCCCTGCAACACCAAAATAAGGTGGTAAGAAGGTCAAGAACAACCAAGCATAGGTACTGAAAAATAAAATTTGGAAGATACTGTTAAAAGCCACCAATGCAGCAACATATTGGTTATCCCCACAGGCCAAACCGTTCCACACCAAGACCATCGCAATACAACGAGCCAGTCCTATCAGGATTAAGCCTGTCATATACTCTGGATAGCTATGTAGAAAAACAATGGCTAAGGCAAACATCAATACTGGTGCTATCACCCAGTTCTGTACTAAAGACAAAGTTAAGGTTTTTTTGTCTTTAAACACTTGTGGTAGCGCTGCATAATCCACTTTAGCTAATGGTGGATACATCATCAGAATCAAACCAATCGCAATTGGAATATTGACGGAATCCACACTCATTTTATCCAATGCCACTGAGGCTTGTGGAAAGAACACACCGATCGCTATTCCCAACCCCATTGCAATGAAAATCCATAGCGTGAGATTACGATCTAAAAAGGATAATCTTTGTTGAGCCATAATTTTCTCATTCAATATCTGAGATGTGATTGATTGCAGCAATCAATTCAGGACGAGACATATGTGCTGTATCCAATGCAAATAAAGCATCTAAACGACGATTGATATGGTCTACAGTCACTTGGAATGCCTGTAATTTTTCTTCTTTAGGTAAGTCTAAGTGTGATGGATCAGCCAAACCCCAATGTGCCTTGATCGCTCCACCTAAATAAAGCGGACACGCTTCTTGTGCTGCTGAATCACAAACCGTAATCACCACGTCAGGTTGATATTGTTCACAATCATCAATGGTTTTACTCCACAAACCATCTGTTGAAAGACC
>NZ_VPEE01000109.1:0-2354 GCF_013417345.1 Acinetobacter sp. YH16032
ATAGGCTTCTCGCTTTGCTCTATAAGTTGCTCGAAGTTGCTCAGCGTCTGTGAGAGCTGCTGCAAGCTCACTTGCAGTTGGTCGGCTTTCTGCTGCTGCTCTGAGATGCTCTGAATAAGATCCAATTTCGAAGTTTTCATGATAGAAATCACCTTTTATTCGATGTTTTTTGCCGTTGTTGAGAGTGACCGTTAGAGACTCTTTATTTGGTTTTATCGAGTCGACTCCATCTAGTTGTTTGATACAGGTGATTATTTCCGCTCTATTTTTTGCTGTGTTGGTTTTTAAGAGGGTTTTCACGTAATTATCAATTGCTTTGTAAAATTGCTTTTTGGGCAAGGTTTCTAGCTCTTTGCTTGAGAGTATTTTTTTTGCTTGAGCATTAAGCTTGGCAACGTGGTTCGGCTCTTGTGTCGTGTGCATTAGCAGCAAATCGTCAGGGCGTGACCACTGGTATTTTGTGTTGAAGTAATCCCGTAATGAGTCGAAATGTTTCTCATGCCCTGGGGGCGCAATGTTGAGTGATTTTCCACTCTGTAAATCAAGGCGTGGTACTAAAACATGAATATGCTTTGAGCCATCATCATCCGTATGTTGAACGGCAAACAGATGATATTGAGATGGGTCTAACCCTGAGAAAGCATGTTGTTCAAAGTCGGTTAAAACCTCCCTGATCTGCTCGTCTGTAGGGGCATCATCCTTTGACCAAGCAATCACGCCACTGGTGTATTTCCACAGATGGGGGCTTGCATCACAAATGGCGTTAAATGTGGTTGCATCACCTCTTAAAACTTCAATGCCTGCACGCACATTGCCCATGTGATCAAACTTATCGAGTAAGTATGCCGATGCTTTGGCAGCATTGCCTTTGCCATGATTCAAAAATTTAATATGCACTTTCATCATCCTCAGCCAGTTGTACTGAAGACAACTGCTTTTTTAAGCGTTCAGGGCTTTGCCGACTAATTTTAGGTAAGGCAGGGAAGACTTTTTCTAGCTCGGTTTGAATGCCTTTTAAAACAAGCAACATGTTAAAAATATTTAGTTTGCGTTGTTCTTGAGGATCTGCGTTCTTGATGATATTCAACGCTCGTGCAATTTGGTTTATGTTGTTGCCGATTCTTGATAGCTCTAGCAATACATTCGGATCAGTCTTTTGATAGCGTTTGACTACCTCAATCACTGTTTTAATTTTTGTTCTTGTGGGTTTTATTTCGTCTTTGGTTTGTTGAACGGTAATCACATCTTGCATGACTTCACGCTCGATTAATGAATGAATGAAGTCAGTGAAACTTGTATTTTCCTTTTGCAGGTGTTGCTCCAGTTGCTCAAACTGGAGCTGTGTGAGTCTAAATTTTTTTGTTTTATTTTTTACCATTTCGTGTCTCGTTAAGAGCTTTTGCTTTTGGGGTCTTAGGGGTGAAACCCCTAACAAGTCCCTGAGTCCAAATTTTCGAAGAAAATTGTGGACACAGGTAGGCTTGCTTGTCGCATTGCCCCTTTTATTTAGAGCTTATTCTGTTTTGCAAAGATCAATAATTTTTTTCTTAGATAAGTCAATAAAAAGGTTTATATGGCATCAAAATGTGCTGAAGGTCATATATGTATTTTTTAGAATTCGGTTCAATGATTAATGCATTAAATTTTTTTTTCTGAAACATGCAGAAATTGAACCAATTTAAATCCGATTTTTTAAATTTTGCTACGCTCTGCTTGATTTACAGATTTTGTAGATTTCACAGGTGCGGGTGGATGGATTAGCGACGCTAGCGCACCATCGTGATTAAGTTGTTACTAGGGGATATTGGCAAAGCAACAGCGTGATGAGTAGTTCAGCTAAGCTTTAAATTGTATGTTGGGGAAACCCTCGCAGAGAAAAGCTGCTGTTCGGTTTGAGAACGTGCCAATGCGATGTGTAGATCGTAATCTCCGCCTGAAGAGAAAGTACACTTACTCTTTGCCGATCGACCGAGACGTGGCTCCGTCAGTCCGATAGATTTTCGGGAATACTTTAAGGGGGATAATTAGCCCCTTTAAGGGTAAGTATGGCCGAAATTCCCTCAACGTTCACCGTCTGCCGATAGGCAGACTGAAGGGGAACGTTGAGGGAATGAGAGCATTTAGTTAAGAACAATAGTTCTGTTTAAAAAAGTTGATACAAGTATGAAAGTAATTACAAGAGTTTTAATTTTTATTATGAATAGGCACTAATTTTATATGTACTTTTAGGTCTAGAGTTTTTGACTTCGCATAAGGTGTATTATGTTAATTTTAGAGAAACTACTAAATTATATTGAGTTGTAAATAGTTGAAATTCCGTTAAGATATTTTGGATTAAATTCTATTCCTAGATA
>NZ_VPEE01000110.1:0-2336 GCF_013417345.1 Acinetobacter sp. YH16032
TGAAAACATTTAGAATATTAAGTGAACGCTATCGAAATAGACGGAAAAGATTCGGTTTACGCATTAACTTAATCGCTGCACTGGTAAATCGGATGAACTTGCAATAACGACTTTCGCAAGAGGTCTAATGATGACCTTTCATCAATTGGAAAATTAGGTAGCTATGATGTGTCCCGAGAATTTTTCACTTTCTTTTATTTCGGAGCTATAAGCTCCCATTTTTAGTCTTTAATTCGCTTTTTCGCTTCGTCATAAACTATGCTATCAGCTCGTTTTCCGACGGTAATGAGCAGGATAACTACCTGATCATCTTTAACTTGATAGACAAGTCGGACACTAGCTTTTAATAATTTGATTTTATAGCAACCTGCAAGATCGCCTCTAAGCATATTCTTTAGAATATGTGGCTGCTCTATGACTTTGGCTAGTTTCTTTTTAAATTGATCTCGTATAGCAACAGGGAGTTTTTCCCATTCTGCTGTAAAGTCCTTGTGACGTAAAAGCTTATAAGTCATCTAATGTGACTTCCTCAAACATCTCTTTAGGATCATTAATGCGCTTACGGACAAGAGCTAATAATGCTTCATCTTCTTCCGAAAGCAAAGCTTTTTTGACAGGCAGTTTCCCAGTCGTAGCAACATACTCAAGAATACTAGTGAAGAAATCCGTAGGTGCAATACCTTGCTCTTTAAGGATTGAATAAGATTTTTCTTTAAGGGCTTCATCGATCCTGAAGTTAACAGTAGCCATCATATTTCCCAAGTATTTAATGTACTAGGAACATTGTAATGCAAATTGCATTACAAGTCGACTTCTCATAACAGCCATTATGTTAAATAGTAGGAAGCAAAATAAGTTAACATTTTGCTTCCGACCGCATCGAGCTAGAGTTTTATTTAAATGAAGCTATTTAGTAATCATTAGATTAATTAAAATCTAAATCTAACACCAGCTCCATATAACCAACCTTTCTCAGAGTTTGATTCTATTTGCCACGACGTTTCATCATTACCTTTTGAATACTCATAGGCAATGTCGATATACGGCATGATCTTTTTACTGATTTCATAGCGAGTTTCAAGCCCTGCGGTTGCAGTGCTTAAACCAGTTTTTTTCGCATATTTAGAGTCATCACTAAAGATCGCATCCAACTCTAAATAAGTTTGAATAATCAACTTTTGGGTAATCAGAAAATCACGTTCCGTTTCTAGACTAAAGCCCGCATAACTGTCTTCTCCTGCATAGAGATAAGCATCAGTTTCAAAGAAATATGGTGCCATACCATGTAAGCCAATCACTGCATCAACATTTTCTTCGGTGTCTTTGCGATGATCATCGAGTTCAACTTTTTCACTGCGATAACGTGCACCAATCTGTGCATCCCAAAAGTCTGAAATCATACGGCTATATAAAAGTTTGGCATCATAATGTGCATCATGCGATTCTTCTTTATCGGCATGAACTTTAATAAAAACCTTATTTTCATCTGTGCCAATACGGGTTTCAAACTCTGACTTTAAACCGCCTGTGCCATCTTCATTGACAAACCACTTATTATCCACCGTCGTAATCGCATAAATTTGCGCACCGTGTTCTGAGCGATGATCATAATGCGAACTCTGCTGAGTATTCGCATCTGGTACATGATGTAAATGATTAACCGTAGATGTTGCCTGATGTTGTGCATGATTCATCTGACCATGGTTCATTTTCCCCATCATCTGCATGTGTTGTGCATGCTCTTGTGGAGAATGCTGTGAATGATCCATCTCAGACATCGCTTGATGATTCATTGATGGTACATTTTTTCCATCAGTCTGAGCAGTTGAATGATGCCCTTCGTGCGCCAAACTTAAGCTTGTTAAACTCAATACCGCAACAGAAAAAAACGCTTTAAATACAAAATTAGTGATGTGCATGTCCAGCTCCTTTTTGCTCAGTTACTTGGTGAGTTTGAGTCGAATTTGTACCTTGAATTGGCGTTGTAGACACTTGTTCATCGCTAACATTTGCTACGATCAACTTGTTCATCATTCCTGCACTCATGTGATACAACAAATGACAATGGATTGCCCATTCACCCAATTCATCCGCAGTTAATAAAGCCGTAACTGTTTTACCCGGTGGTACGATCAATGTGTGTTTATTTGGCATATCTACCGACTCTTGACCATTCTCCAACTGCATAAACATACCGTGTAAATGCATCGGGTGCGCCATCATACTGTCATTAATAAATTTGATACGGATACGCTCGCCATACTTCACTTTTAATGGCTCAGCATCGCTGAATTTTTTACCGTTAATCGTCCAAATATAACGCTCCATAGTACCGC
>NZ_VPEE01000111.1:0-2309 GCF_013417345.1 Acinetobacter sp. YH16032
AGAATTACCAAAGAAATTAAGCAAAAAACAGGAAGTTTCAGGGCTTGGGCGTAACTGCACTATGTTCGATACAGTGCGTAAATGGGCATATAAAGCGATTAGAGCACATAGAGGTGGTATTTATACTACTTGGCTAGATGAAGTAGTAAAACACTGTCTAAGCGTAAATGAGGCGTTTTTAGAAGCATTACCCTATTCAGAAATCAAAGCTACAGCTAAGAGTATCGCCACATATTGTTGGAAAAAGGATGCCTACTGCTATCAAGAGTTTATTGATCGTCAAAGCCGAAAAGGAAAGCTAGGTGGTCTAAAGGGGGGGAAAATTAGATCGGATAATTATGCTTCTAAAAGAGTTAAGGCTTTAGCAATGATGAAAGAGGGTATGACTCAAAAGCAGATAGCAACTGAATTAATGGTTACTGATAGAACAATTAGGAACTGGATAAAAAATGATGTTTGATAGCTTATTTAGAAAAAAATCAGATAAATTGATAAAAGAATGAGTGTATACGCTACTATATTACTTCGTTAAATCGTAAGACAAATAACTATGAAAAACATTCTATTAGCAAGTATTACTCTTTTTATCGTTGGTTGTAGTGCTGAATCTGAAACTCAACTAATGGGTGGAAAATTTAGCTCCATGTCACAATGTCTTGAGACGATTAAAAATAGATCAGGCCAGACTCTTAGACCGATGACAGATACACCGGAGAAAGTTACTGGATATCTTGGAGATACGAACCTCAATTTCTACTGTGGAGTGAAGCAAACAGGTACTGAAGGTACTTATATTGAAGGTTGGTTTGATGAGCCAGTTAGTAATTAATTGTATGTAATTCTTAAAATCTAAAATCGTACGTTAATGAAAACAAATTTGCAGAAGTACTATTTTCTGTCATTAACGTACGAAAGCGCATTAAAAAGCGGAAAGTGAGCCTAAATCAGATATCAGCTCTTTTATCTGTATTTTGATTTCTTCTGGTGAACTATTTTCTAAGTTGGTGCTTAACTTTTCTATGTCTTTTAATAGCTTTTCTTTTATTTTTAGATGTGAATATTTTGTTTGATCTAATTTACCTTTATTGTTTAAAGATTTTATTGGGTCTAGTGTGTTGCAGTAGCCGTCTTCATTTTCGTTTCCTGTAATGTATATTGCTCCTTTATTTCTTAAATTATTTATTTCCCTTTTTGTATAATTATCGCTTTTTATGCCAATAAGTTTTTTCTTTTTAATAGCTTGTGGGAATTCTTTATCTAAGATTTTAATGTATTCGTTGCTTGTCCATGTATCTCCTCCATGGTTTTTTATTTTAATAAAAATTACTTCTTCAAAATTTATCAGAACTATTGCTATGCTGCCAGAGCGGTCTATAAATTTTGGATTTCTAGGATACATGTCAGATTTCAAATGAAAATGTATTAGTTTTTCATGTAAGTAAAGGTTATCTGTATAACTAGCTTCACATATTCTTGTACTTTGATATTTATTTAAATTTTCTCCATTTTCTATTTCTTTTTTTAGTTTGAAAAATCCTTTTTGTAAGTCAGTTGTTAGTTTTTTGAAATCTTCTTTAAAAGCTGAAGTTTGTAAACAATTACGAGTTTTTTCGGGAATTCTTCTTTCCAAAAAATTTAAGTATTGAAGTATTAAACAACTATTCGTACAGAAATCTATTTCTTCAGCAAGAAAATTTTGACAAATTATATTATTTAGATGATCTAGTAAATTAATTTTATTCATATGGTTACTCTAAATTTTTTTAAGGGCAAGGACACACAAAGGGTACTCTATACAAAAACTAAAGTTTTCGCTAGATTACCTTTTGTGCCTTGCAAGGGAAGAATCCCTTGACCCTCTTTTCGCCTTTTTCTATTGCGGTAAATTGCCTTTACTTGGCAATTTGTCCTCATAAAAAAAGCCGATCCAATCCATGAAGCAGATTGAGTCATGACTAAGAAAGACATAATCAAAAGAAAAAAAGAGATCAAAGTCCGTTTAACAGAAGCGGAACATCAAGCCTTACTGGAGCGTATGGAAGGTGGAGAGCTTGCAACTTGGATTCGAAATACTTGTCTAGATGAGAAGCCAAATAAAAGAAGAAATTATAAAGCGGCAGATCCTCAGCTATTAGCAGCATTAGGACGCATTGGGGGCAATCTCAATCAGATTGCGAGACAAGTAAATACTGTGGAATCTGATATAGAAAAACTTAGAGCCTTTGCAGAGTTGGCAGTTATTCGAGAACAACTACAAGGAATTTTAGCCAACTATGATCGTTAAATTTTTGGGAAATAAGGGCGGTGGT
>NZ_VPEE01000112.1:0-2285 GCF_013417345.1 Acinetobacter sp. YH16032
TCGCTCCACCTAAATAAAGCGGACACGCTTCTTGTGCTGCTGAATCACAAACCGTAATCACCACGTCAGGTTGATATTGTTCACAATCATCAATGGTTTTACTCCACAAACCATCTGTTGAAAGACCTAAATTTTCTAATGTTTCTATGGTCAATGGATGTACTTGCCCTGATGGCTTACTACCTGCACTGTATGCTTTCCAACCCTCTGGGGCACGACTATTAAACAGCACTTCTGACAGGATGCTACGGCAACTATTTCCAGTACATAAAAAAAGGAATTTCATTTTGTTCTACTCGCAATAACTATTGATTTGTTGAAATGATGGAGCAACTTTTGGCTGTAAATCAGCATTTTTAAGGGTGTTAAGTACGTCTACGCACCAAGTGGGTAAATTGGGATTGAGACTGTAATAGACCCATTGCCCTTGACGTCGATCTTGTAAAAGACCAGAAGAGCGTAATAAGGCTAAATGCCGTGAAATCTTGGGTTGGCTCAACTCTAATTTTTCAGTCAAATCACAAACACATTGTTCATTATTTCCAAGAACCAACATGACGATGTTGAATCGCGTTTCATCAGCCAAACATTTAAAGAAATTGATTTGATCCATATTTTTTACTCACTCAAATATATGGATATATCAATATTCACATATATCCATGAAATTTTTATTTCAATCGCTGCCCATTTGCATCCAGTACTTGTTCACCATCTTCTTTAGTGAAAGCACCCTTTTGTGGGAGTGGCAGAATTTCTAAAACCAATTCTGACGGACGACTTAAACGAGTTCCTAACTCAGTCACTACAAATGGACGGTTAATCAAAATTGGATGCTGCAGCATAAAATCTAAAAGCTGTTCATCCATCCAGTCCTCACGGCCCAACTCGAGATCACGATAAGGATCAACATTCTTACGAATCGCTTCTCTCACCGTTAAACCTGCATCCGCGATCATTTGAATCAGTTCATTTTTAGATGGAGGTGTTACAAGGTACTCAATCACTTCAGGTTCAATATTGGCATTACGAATTAATGCCAATGTATTACGTGATGTACCACATTCAGGGTTATGATAAATCTTAACTTTTGGAGTAGCAGTCATTTGCTCAAACTCAATCGAATCTTTGAATATGTTTATATACGAATAAACATATATATGCAATTCCATATTTTCATATCGAATAAAATTAATTATAAAAAATGACACTGTGATTTCTCAAAGTGTCATTGGTCATAAAATGAATTTAGTATTTGCCTGAAATTAAATCCTCGAATGGACTCCATACTTATCAATCATAATCGAACTGGCTTCATTTAGACCACGTACTGTGACATTCGCACCATTCTTTTGGAACCTGTTGACCACGGAATCAAGCATAGCGACTGATGTTACATCCCAAATATGTGAGTGAGTTAAATCAATAATTACGTCTTTCACATCTTCTTTAAAGTCAAAACCCTGCATAAATTTTTCAGAAGAACTAAAGAAGATCTGACCTCTCAAATCATATAGACGAGCTGTCCCATCAAAAGAAGTACTGACCTGAATATCATTTTCTAGTTTATTGGCCAAGAATAAAGCTGAAAGCATTACACCTGTTAAAACCCCTAATGCCAGATTATGAGTTGCTACTACAACGATCACAGTCGCAATCATCACAACATTACTACTTTTTGGATTGTCTTTTAATTGGGTGACAGAACTCCATTCAAAAGTACTGATTGAAACCATGATCATCACAGCAACCAAGGCTGCCATTGGAATGACTTTCAGCCAGTCACTAATAAAGACCACTAAGATTAAGAGGAAAATACCCGCAGAAAAAGTCGATAATCGTGTGAGACCACCTGACTTCACGTTAATCATAGATTGACCGATCATGGCACAACCTGCCATACCGCCCATGAAGCCAGAAGCAATATTTGCAATACCTTGTCCTTTACATTCCTGATATTTATCACTTGGCGTATCTGTCATTTCATCGACAATAGTTGCTGTCATCATAGATTCAAGCAAACCCACGGCTGCTAGGGCAACCGAATACGGCAAAATGATCATCAATGTCTCAAGATTTAGAGGGATATTCGGGATCAAGAACATAGGAAGGGTGTCAGGTAAGGCTCCCATATCTCCAACAGTCCGTACATCAATTCCTAGGGCTTGTTGAGAATTAACAAAGGGTACTGATTAATTTATAATAGTACTATGGATAGATACATACTTACTGATGCCCAATGGGCAAAAATGGAACCTTTTTGCCTAGGTAAAGTGACCGATCGA
>NZ_VPEE01000013.1:0-80439 GCF_013417345.1 Acinetobacter sp. YH16032
AACAGCAACCATGATTGATGGTGCATTCTTCCAAGACGAAGTTGAAGAACGCAAAATCATGGCTGTACCAATGGTGTTCCAAGACAACGAACATATCGGTCAAGGTCGTATGACATTGGAAGAGATTCTTGCGAAGCTTGATACTAATTCTGCTGCGAAAGATGCTGAAAAGCTCAATGCCAAAGATGTATTTGATGTGCTTGTGATTGGTGGTGGCCCTGCAGGCAACACTTCTGCAATCTACGCAGCACGTAAAGGCATCCGTACAGGAATCGTTGCTGAGCGCATGGGTGGTCAGGTCATGGACACCATGGACATTGAAAACTTTACATCAGTGCAAAAGACGCAAGGTCCTAAGTTTGCGGCTGAAATGGAAGCACATGTTCGTGAATACGGTGTCGACATCATGAACTTACAACGTGTGTCTGACATCAAAGGTGCGGATGAAACTGCCAACGGTTTAGTTGAAGTGACTTTAGAGAATGGTGCAAAACTTGAATCGAAAACGGTCATCCTGTCTACAGGTGCACGTTGGAGAGAAATGAATGTACCAGGTGAGCAAGAATACAAAACACGTGGTGTTGCGTACTGCCCACATTGTGATGGTCCATTGTTCAAAGGTAAACGTGTGGCTGTGATCGGTGGTGGTAACTCTGGTGTAGAAGCGGCAATTGACCTTGCGGGTATTGTTGAGCATGTCACTTTAGTTGAGTTTGATACCAAACTACGTGCTGACCAAGTCCTTCAAGATAAATTGAACAGCTTACCTAACACGACTGTCATCAAAAATGCGCTGTCTACAGAAGTTGTGGGTGATGGCAAACAAGTCACTGCACTGAAATACAAAGATCGTGCGACGGATGAAGAACACACTGTCGAATTGGCGGGGATCTTCGTACAAATCGGTTTGTTACCCAACACGGATTTCTTAAAAGAAACTCAAGTTGAATTAACCAACCGTGGTGAGATTGTGATTAACGATCGCAACGAAACCAATGTAAAAGGTGTATTCGCTGCGGGTGACTGTACAACAGTACCTTATAAACAAATCATCATTGCCACTGGTGAAGGCGCGAAAGCATCACTGTCAGCGTTTGATTACATCATTCGTTCTGGACAGTAATTTCAGCCTTAATATACCGCATTAAAGTGTAGCCCTGAGAAAACTCTTTCTCGGGGCGTTTTTATAAGCCAATATTATCTTTACAATTTTTGAATAAAACTTTATTTAAAATCTGCTTATATTGTTCTCATCCATGCTACTTGGATACTCATTGAATTAAAAAAGGAAGATAAAATGAATAAGATTCTTGTTGCTTTAGGTCTTGCTGCTACAGTTGCTTTGGTTGGGTGTAATAAGGATAAAGCTCCTGAAACTGGCGCGACAACTGGTGAACATTTAGAAAATGCTGCTGAACAAGCAGGTGCAGATATTCAAAATGCGACTGAAGATGCAGCTCAATCAACTGCAACTGCAGTCGACAATGCTGCTGATGCGACAGCACAAGCTACAGATAATGCTGCTGCACATGCTGAAAACGCTGCGCACAACGCTTCAGAAGCGGCTAAAGAAGCAACTGCTAATGCTGCGGCAGCTGTAGAAGAAGGTGCAGCGAATGTAAAAGAAAAAGCTCAACATTAATTTGAGTTTTACCAATTAAAGCCTCTTTAGAGGCTTTAATTTTTTCTCAAATAGTTCAATTTTACAGCCCCAAGATACGAATCAAGCATATACTGTATGAATAACAACTCATTTTTGAATAACATTTTCAGATAATAAGACAAAATCCTATGAGCTATTCGCACCATACAGAACCACATTATATACATCGCACAGGTTGGTTAAGAGCTGCTGTTCTTGGTGCCAACGACGGTATAATTTCAGTCACTAGTTTAATCATGGGGATGGCAGCAAGTGGCGCGAATCAACATACCCTTTTAATCACTTGTATTGCTGGTTTGATTGCAGGCGCAACGTCCATGGCAGCTGGTGAATATATTTCGGTAAAATCTCAGTCTGATATTGAAGAAGCTGATCTAAAGTTTGAAGCAAGTGAGTTAGCACGCAATCCACAAATCGAACTGAAAGAATTAACGCATATTTATGTACAAAGAGGATTATCACCCGAACTTGCTCATCAAGTTGCTATACAACTGAGCGAGCATGATGCGTTAGCTGCACATGCACGCGATGAAATTGGTATTCATGAAAATACAACAGCTCAACCTTTTCAAGCCGCTTGGTCTTCTGCCACCGCCTTTTCAATAGGTGCAGCTTGCCCTATGATCGCTATACTGATCAGTCCTCCTGCATATTTAGAATACAGTGTTGCCTTTTTTTGCATTTTAGCGTTATTTATTCTAGGGGCTTTATCTGGATATTTTGCTGGAACGTCTAAAGTAAAATCTGCATTGCGAATTACGCTTTGGGGAATCGCAGCGATGGCATTTTCAAGTTGGATTGGCTCACTGTTTAATGTACATGTCGGCTAACATATAAGAATTACAAATATATAAAATCAATATTACTCAGCAGCATTTAATGCATAAATGCAGTGTAGGACTATCAACCCACAATCAATCAATTAAAATACTGATGTGTTTTATCAGCTTTTCTTATCTTCATGTCCATTATTGCAGCTCAATCTGACCGATCACACTCATCGGTCTGGATCGCTATTGTTTTATTGATTGTAGGCACCCTTAGTGCTTATCAAATTGTGGGAATTAATCAAGCCCTGTTATTCCTTATTGGTGGTGCGCTTGGTATGACGCTCTACCATGCATCATTTGGTTTTACATCGAGCTGGCGCGTTTTTATTAAAGAACGCAAAGGTCGTGGTTTACGTGCACAAATGATTATGCTCGCACTGGCAGTGCTGCTCTTCTTCCCAGCTTTAGGTGCAGGTGAATTATTTGGTCAACCAGTTAAAGGCAACGTCAATCCCGTATCGATGTCCGTGATGATTGGTGCATTTATTTTCGGAATTGGCATGCAACTGGGTGGTGGTTGCGCATCTGGGACACTCTATACAGTCGGTGGTGGTAGCTCACGTATGCTGATCACTCTATTCTTTTTCTGTTTAGGCTCACTGATCGCTACTTCACATATTGAATGGTGGTTTGCACTGCCACACTTAGCCCCTATTTCAGTAGTACAAAGCTTTGGTGTTATTCCAGCGCTAATACTCAATTTCGTGCTATTTGGTTTGATCGCATTAGCAACAGTCTACTTCGAGAAAAAACGCCACGGTCAGCTTGAACAAGAACCTGTTGCAGCACATCAAGGCTGGAAACGTTTCCTAAAGGGACCATGGCCTTTAATTTGGGGTGGTATTATTCTCACCCTGCTTAATTTCGCCACGCTTGCATTGGCTGGTCGCCCATGGGGTGTCACATCTGCGCTTGCAGTATGGGCAGCGAAAGGTGCAACATTAGTCGGAATTGATGTAACAGCTTGGGACTATTGGCAACAACCTGGAAATGCTAAAGCTTTAGCAAATTCGTTGTGGTTTGATATCACCTCTATGATGAATTTTGGCATCATGCTCGGCGCTTTACTTGCAGCAGGTCTCGCTGGAAAATTTGCACCGAGTCTCAATATCCCTAAACGCTCAATTCTAGCAGCAGTCATTGGGGGGATCATGTTGGGTTATGGCGCTCGATTAGCATACGGCTGTAACATCGGTGCTTATTTCAGCGGCATTGCATCAGGCAGTTTACATGGTTGGTTATGGCTCATTTTCGCTTTTATTGGTAATGGTATAGGTGTGAAACTTCGTCCAATATTTTTCCCGAGTGAAAAGCCTCAGCCTGAAAAACTTACAGGTTGCTAATCAGCAAATATCGATATTTAAGAACGCCTAATTTCAATTGGGCGTTTTTTTATCTTTCTATAGTGCAATTACAACCATTCAAGAGGATAAGAAAGAAAAAGAAAGGAGTATTAAATTTTTAGCCGATTGAAATCAGCTACGCCACCAAAGTTTGTTCTTATAATAAATCTGAATGCGCTTACTCTAAGTTTGATAAATGCTGCATCATCTATATAAAAACCCATCCGAAGATGGGCTTAAGATGTTAAAAGTGAAGTCAAGCCTCTACTTTCTTTTTCAAAGTTGCATCTAATTGTTCTTTATCTAATGCATTATCCCAACGTGCTACAACAATTGCTGCACAAGCATTGCCAACAAGATTAGTTAATGCGCGGCATTCAGACATAAAACGGTCGATACCTAAAATAAGCGCCATCCCTGCAACAGGTAATGCAGGAACAACGGATAATGTAGCTGCCAGAGTAATAAAGCCCGCACCCGTTACACCTGCAGCCCCTTTTGAACTAATCATCGCAACCAACAAAATTGTGATCTGTTCCCAAATGGTCAAATCGATATTACAGGCTTGAGCAATAAAAAGAGCAGCCATCGTCATATAGATATTTGTACCATCTAAATTAAATGAATATCCAGTTGGAATGACCAAACCAACGACCGACTTTTCACAACCCGCTTTTTCCATTTTATTCATCAGCGTTGGCAGTGCAGCTTCAGAAGAGCTCGTGCCTAATACTAACCATAATTCATCTTTGATATAGCGGATGAGATCAATGATAGAAAATCCATTGTATCGTGCAACTGCTCCCAGAATAAGCAGAACAAATAAAAGTGAAGTAATATAGAACGTTACGATTAATAATAGTAAATTTCCAATACTCGAAATACCGAAAGCACCAATCGTATACGCCATCGCACCAAATGCACCAATTGGAGCTAGTTTCATCAACATACCGACAAGGTAAAATACCGGAGCGGTCAGTGTCGTTAAGAAGTCTGTAACTGGTTTCCCTTTTTCACCCACCGCTGCAAGCGCTAAACCAAATAGAACAGCAACAAATAAAACCTGAAGAATATCACCACCCGCCAAAGGACTGATTAAAGTCTTTGGTATGATATTCATGAAGAAGTCAACAATAGAGGCATCCTGAGCTTTTTCAACATAAGTTGAAACTTTGTCACCTTCTAAAGCAGCAGGATCGATATTAAGACCTTTACCCGGCTGAATAAGATTAGCAACAATCATGCCCACAATCAGCGCAAGCGTAGAGAAAGTTAAAAAGTAAGCCATTGCTTTACCCGTCACTCGCCCCACTGCGCCCATATTCGTCATACCAGCAATACCCGTGACCACAGTCAAGAAAATAACGGGTGCAATGATCATTTTGACGATTTTAATAAAAGCATCGCCAAGAGGTTTTAAACTTGCCCCCAACTCCGGCATAAAATGTCCAAGTGTGACACCCGCAATAATTGCAAAGATGACTTGAACATATAAAATTTGATAAAACTTTTGCTTCTTAGGTGGTTGAGATTGCTCATCAACGTGAATATCCATGGAAGACCCTTCTAATTCAAAAAAGTGAATCCATTGTTAAATGCAATAAATTTCACACTCAAAAATGAATTGCGCGTTAAATAATTTCAAAGGTCGAAATTCTAGTGACATTCACTTTTTGAATGAAAAAGTCGGGCTTAACTATTAGTCTAAGAAAAAAAGATTTATAGAGTCCAATTGGGCTGAGATGACTAAATATGAATCGTCATAAAAATTAACTCATATAAAATTAAGTTTTGATATTTTTAGAAAAAAAATGAAAATTAAAAATTCATAAGTTAATTTTGAATATTAAAAATACAAATAATTTTATTTTATGACCTAATATATACCTATAAAGTATAATTAAATTTCAATGCAATCTAAGAACAATATATATAAATATATAATTCAATATCTTATGTAAATAACCCTTAAAGAAATATAATCAAAAAATATTAATAATTTTAGTAGTATAAATTTAAAACACTCTTAAAAAATTGTTTTTATTATATTTTATCAAATAAATTCAACAGCTTATTTTTAAAAAATCATACTAAACCCGTTTTTCATTCATATATCTCCAATACCTTTTAGGTACGTATTGAACATGCAACTTAGGATTATCACGTGCCACTATATTTACACTCTTAAAATAATCCTTCCAAAGTTGATCATATAGCTCTTCTTGATCATCGAGTTCAATCATGAATGATTGACTAGAACCTATATGGATATTTTGATCAATTTCGGCCGCATTCAAATTAACTTGATGGACTTGCTTCAAATCATAGTAAATTCCGTAGCGTCGCTTTTCATCATAAATTAACCAACGCTGATCTTGATAACGTGCTTTGAAATGCTTAGAGATTAAAGGCAGAACATTAAAATCTGGTCTTACTAATGATAAAAATAAACCATCCTTACACTTTTTAAAGCGAACAAATGCCTCCATTCGGTGCTTTTCACGACCAACTTGTTTAGCCCATTGTGCAAGCGCTAAAACATCATGATGACCGAAATTTTTTTCAACGGCATATTGGTGCTTAAAGATATAAATGGAATAATCAAATAGATGTTGGTATGCCACTTCCTGCTCAGACAAAAAAGTAAAATACCAATTACGCAAACTTGAAGCAGAAATTTTAGATTTTAAACCTTGCCAGACTCGTTCAGCTTGCTTTTCTTCACTGTAAACTCGGACTGACTCATCAAATAAATTCTGGTGAGCGTTTCCTTCAGTTTGAACTTTTACGTCGAACTCTTTGAATTGAAAAGCTCTAAAAACACAGCACAGCAACCCGGTCATCGTACCATCAAAAACATACACAGCCATTTAAAACCCAAATCCTAGTTGAGGTGACAGTTGTTTCACATATTTTGATTGCCCACTTTGTAAAATTTGCTGGCGGATCTGATGAGCATGCTGTTCTCTTTTAAACTTAGGTGTATCAGCACATCGAATAAAATGTTGAGCACGATTATAAGCAACGCCTAAGCGCTTTAACTGATCGATATGAATTTTTCCAAAACGGCGAGCCTGTACAATTTTCTTAGCAGATCTCACACCAATGCCAGGAACACGTAAAATCATTTTATATTCAGCAGTATTAATATCCACTGGAAACTGCTCTGGATGTCTTAAAGCCCAACCTAATTTAGGATCAACCTCTAAATCTAAATTGGGATGTGCTTCATCCACAATTTCGTTGGCTTCAAATCCATAAAAACGCATTAACCAATCTGATTGATATAAGCGATTTTCTCGCAATAACGGCGGTGCAGAACCTACAGCAGGTAAAGCAGACTCTTCTGGATTGATAGGTATATACCCTGAGTAATACACCCGTTTTAATTTAAAATCTTTATAGTGCTTGTCAGCCATCAAGATTACATCACGATCTGTTTCGTGATGCGCACCGACCACCATTTGTGTTGTCTGACCAGCAGGCACAAATTTAGGAACCGACTTGATTAGTTTTCTCTCATCTTTCAATTCAATCAAACGGTCTCTCACAATACCTAAATCTTTCTGCACTTCTGCATGCGACTTTTCAGGTGCAAATTTCACCAAGCCTTCTTCTGTCGGCATTTCCAAGTTAATGCTCATCCGATCGACATACAGTCCAGCCTCATGAATAATTTCTTGCGAAGCGCCCGGAATAGTTTTGAGATGAATGTACCCATTAAAATTTTCTTCCAGTCTTAATTTTTTTACGACTTGAAGCATTCTCTCCATGGTGTAATCCGCGGATTTAAAAATTCCTGAACTTAAAAATAACCCTTCTATATAGTTTCGACGATAAAAATTAATGGTCAGATCTACCACTTCTTGGACGGTAAATGCTGCTCGCTTTACGTCATTTGAACGGCGAGAGACACAATACGCACAATCATAAATACAGACATTTGAGAATAAAATTTTTAATAATGAAACACAGCGACCATCTTCGGTATAGCTATGGCAAATTCCGGAACCTGTATTACCAAGACCTTTATCTTTGTTCTTGCGGTTACTACCACTTGAGGAACAAGACACATCATATTTGGCAGCATCAGCTAAAATCTGTAATTTTTCACGGATACGATCAGACATATATGTATGGGGAAGCAATGGGATTTCGAATATTATAATTGTTTATTTATTCTACCAAATGTCAGTGATCACTCATGCGACACAGTTTGACGCTTTGCATTTTCGCACTAAATAATGAATATAATTTGATTCTCTGACCATGATTGTGCAAAGTGAAATTGAATTATGGAGCTTGATTATGTCTTTACTCGAACAATTATCCATTCAGCACCCCATTTTTTTAGCGCCAATGGCTGGGGTATCCACACCAGAACTGGCAGCTGAAGTATCCAATCAAGGTGGATTGGGGTCTCTTGGTTTAGGTGCAGCCAGTATCCAAAATGCTCGACAACAAATAGTTGCAACTCAAAAATTAACAGATTTACCCTTTCAGGTGAATTTCTTTTGCCACAAACCAACTGAACTTGATTCTGAACGGAATCTAAATTGGATAAATTATCTAAAACCCCACTTTGATAACTTTAATACTGAACCACCCAAAGAATTAAAATGTATTTACCCCAGTTTTTTAGATAATGATGATTTTTTAGATTTAGTCTTAGAAACTCGACCTAAGGCGGTGAGTTTTCACTTTGGGATACCTCATGCACATCAAATAGCTGCCCTCAAAGAGGCTGGTATTATTACGATGGTATCAGCAACGAACTTAGCGGAAGCTAGAGCAATTGAAGACGCTGGGATTGATATCATCATTGCACAAGGTATTGAAGCGGGAGGACACCGTGGTATTTTTAATGAGCATTTTGACAGTGCAATCAAAACAGCAGATTTAATAAAATTACTTGTTCCTACCTGCAAGATACCTGTCGTAGCAGCTGGTGGAATCATGAATGGCTTTCAAGCTAAATATATGATGAATCTCGGAGCTTCAGCCGTACAACTCGGTACTGCATTTGTACAATGCAAGAGTTCAGCTGCAAATGCAGCTTATCGTAATGCATTATTAAGTAAGCCTTTAACTCAAATTACATCAAGCATCTCTGGGCGACCAGCGAGAGGGATAATCAACAGTTGGTCAACTCTCGTAGATTTACCTCAGCGTGAGTTAGTTGCTCCCTACCCTTATGCATATGATTTAGGTAAACAACTAAATGCAGCAGCATTAACCAACAAAGATGAAAGTTTTGGTGCATTCTGGGCAGGAAGTAATGTAAATCAAATCAGAGTTTTAGAAGCACCTGATTTAATCAATCAAATCATATTAGAAATTGATCAATATGATGCTTAAATAATCGATAAAACCCATACCGAGCTGTAGTTTTTTAATTTACAATGAATTGTTAAATTATGTAGCGAAAAGTATGGGTTTTGTATTATTAGCACTTATGGCGTTTGGATTCGGAATAGACACCTATTCACATGCTCAAGATAAAGATCAGTCCACTCAACATAATGTTGAGCAGCTAGATGCTCAAATTTTAAATCAAGATCAATCACATTCTTCTGAAGAGAAAAAATCGGATTCTGAAATAAATTTACAACCTCTTGAATTTAAACAGTAGAATCTATGAATAACTTATTTCAGTTAAGTGCTGACATATAGAAACTCAACCTGATTTTAATAAATCCACAGATTCCACTTGAACATCACTCATAATTTGCCCTTCTGACAAAAGTAAATCGAAATAATTGGCTACGACCTTGGCTTGTTCCGCTGTACTTTCTACTTTGTACATATTCTGACGAAATTCATTACTTGAGTGGAGACCTTTGGTGTACCACGCGATATGTTTACGTGCAATGCGACAGCCTGAATACTCACCGTAAAATTCATATAGCTCATTCAGATGACCCAATAGAACTTCTTTTACTTCAGCAATCGATGGCGCTGCAAGTGGCTGTCCCGTTTTTAAATAATGAGCAATTTCTCTAAAAATCCATGGACGACCTTGTGCTGCTCGGCCAATCATCACGGCATCAGCACCAGTATGATCTAATACATACTTGGCTTTCTCTGGGCTATCAATATCTCCATTTGCAATGACTGGAATAGAGATATTTTGCTTCACTTCTTTAATTAGATCATAACGTGCAGTATTTAAATACATATCTTCCCGTGTACGACCATGCAATGCTAAAGCTGCAATACCCGCTTGTTCTGCGCGCTTCGACACACGCATAATATTTTCATGTCCGTTTAAAAATCCTAAGCGCGTTTTAAGTGTTACAGGGACATCCACTGCCTCGACCACCGCATCTAAAATTCTGGCTACCAAGTCTTCATCCTGTAGCAGTGCAGAACCTGCTAATTTATTGCACACCTTTTTCGCTGGACACCCCATATTGATGTCAACGATTTGAGCACCATTTGACACTTGATATCGTGCAGCTTCAGCTAAATCCCGTGGGTCTGATCCTGCTATTTGTGCTGAAATTGGAGCAATTTCACCATCAAAGTTGGCTCGGTAGAGACTTTTCTTGCTCATACGCAGCGTTTTGTCAGAAGTCATCATTTCACTAACTGCATGTCCTGCACCAAAATATTTACACAAGGTTCTAAATGGTCGATCCGTTACACCTGCCATGGGTGCTACAAAAACAGGAGTTGTTTTTTCGCGATCAAATAAATCACGGATCACAGGATGTTGAGACATGAATAATACCAATGATGATGAAACAGTTTCAGAATGCTTAACTTTTTAAATCTGCACTCATTGAGAGATTGAAATTAGATACAAGCATTAAATTATATAACGTTTGAAACTAAAAATATGTTTTATCTCATTTTGCTTGAATGTTAATGGATGAACTTAAGCTCAACACTTAGATTTATATTTGAAGCATGCTGCCATTATCTCGTATACATATAAGTTCTCACAAATCGTGAATGAAATAGTATACTTCGCTAGAATCTTTATCCCTGATACTTTGCATTTATGAAAAATAGCTTTCGCTCTAATGTAATTTTTAAAGCCTGTAGTGTTGCTACATTAAGTTTATTCATGAGTGCTTGTGGTGACTCATCATGGTGGAACACACAACATAAAACGATTGATGCAGAACAAATCTCAAAACTCATTCCTGGCCGCGTTAATAATCGTGGTTCATGGGCCGAGGATATTTATAAAATAACAGAGCAACTCGGTATACCCCAAACGAAAGAAAATGTGTGTACCATTATTGCTGTAGTCGATCAAGAATCTAATTTTGTTGCAGATCCCCATGTACCCGGACTAGGTGCCAAAGCAGTTAAAGAAATTGAAGATCGTTTAGATGAAAAATTCAAAGATAAATTAGGAGATAGTATCGGAGGCACCGTTGCTGGGTATTTCCAAGAGGTCTTAAAAAATCAGCCAACACCTGAAGACAATTATCTGAAACAAATGCGGAACGTTTCTACCGAACGAGAATTAGATGAATTGTATCGTGAGATTTTTGCTCACATGGCAAAACACTACCATGTCAGTGCACTCACTGGTGCAGCTAAACTCGTTGGTCAAGATATTGGTGAAAAACTAAATCCCATTACCACTTTAGGCTCTATGCAAGTTCATATTAGCTATGCAAAAGATCATAAGCGCCAAGGTGGAAGTATCGCTGATCTAAGATCAGACCTTTATAGTCAATATGGCGGACTCTATTATGGTATTCACCGCCTGATGATGTATCCAGCAGATTATGATCAACCCATATATCGCTTTGCAGACTACAATTCAGGCATGTATTCAAGTCGTAACGCCGCTTTCCAAAGCATGCTCAATGAATTAACAGCAGCGGAGTTAACGCTTGATGGCGACCTATTACTGTACAATAAAAATGGCAATCCAAAAGCTGAAAAGAGTCAATCTGAACAAGAACTTATCAATGTATTTGCCGCAAATAATGTATTTATTACACCTCGTCAAATTCGAGCTGATTTAAAGAAAGAAAAAGAGAAAAAGTTTGAAGATACGCAAACCTATAAAGCTGTGACTGAGCTTTACGAAAAGAAAATTGGAAAAGAAAAATTTTATGCCATTATGCCTGAAGTGGTTATTTCAGGTCCTAAGCTTAGTCGCGACTACAATACCAACTGGTTTGCTACGCGAGTTAACGGTCGATATCAAACATGTATGCAGAAAGCAAAAAGAATCAAAACCTAGCATTATTTGATTTTGATGGAACATTATGTGATAAAGATAGTTTTACTAGCTTTATCTTTTACGCCTTATCAAAACGACATATTGTTAAGCAAGGACTAAAAACCTTGCCTTGGATTCAAGCCTATTTTTTAAATATTTACCCCGCGCACGCAATGCGCCCTAAGCTATTCAAGGCAATGTTTACTGGATTTTCTAGGTCTGATGCAGATCCGATTGCACTTGAATACGCCCATTCATTACAACAACACTTAAACTCACCCATTTATGAACAATTGATCAAGCATCAACTCCGTGGTGACCGCATTGCGATTGTCTCTGCATCCATTGATATTTATTTAAAACCCATTTCTCAGATTTTAAATGTTGATTTGATTTGTACTGAAACTGAAGTGCTCAATCAGTTTTATACGGGTCATTATTCTTCTCCTGATTGTAGTGGCGAAGAAAAAAGACAGCGCATACTCAAGCAATATGATGTAGACGAATTTCAATCAATTTATGCTTATGGAAATTCTTATGAGGATCAAGCGATGTTAGATATGGCTGATTATCCTTATATGGTCGGATCATCTCATCAATTACCCGATCTTGACCCACAAAAAAAGCTCGCCTAAGCGAGCTTTTTTTAATAAGAAATTAATAGATCGCCATATGATTGCGATGAATCATTTCTAATGAACGTGCTTCACCTAGAACTTGGTGTACCTTATCTGAGGGTAAGCCTTTGACAATTTCAGCGCTACGTGAACTAAAGTTAACACGACCAACTGCGACGCGATGCCGTTGCTGATCCACACACTCCACCACATCACCACGCTCGAAATGCCCTTCAACTGCTTTCACACCTACAGGCAATAAACTCCGATGATTTTCTTTGATCGCTTTCACAGCACCATCATCAATCACCAATCGCCCTGCAGTTTGCAAATGCGCAGCTAACCATTGTTGGTGAGCAGTGATTCGATCATTATCAGTGATAAACAACGTACCTAGCATCTCACCCGACATTAATCGAGTTAACACATGATTACTGTCTCCACTGGCAATCAGTGTAGGACATCCTGATTTCGCAGCTAAACGAGCAGCGCGTACTTTGGTCAGCATTCCACCTCGACCAAACTTACCACCACCACCTGCCATATCAAACAAACTTTCATCTAATGCGCGAACTGTATGAAACAACTTCGCATTAGGATTTGAGCGAGGATCTGAATCAAACATCCCCTCTTGGTCTGTCAAAATAATCAATAAATCAGCATGAACTTGGCCTGCAACCATTGCAGCTAAAGTATCATTGTCTCCGAATCGAATCTCATCAGTAGATACAGTGTCATTTTCATTAATCACTGGAATCACTTTCCAATCGATTAAATGTTGTAAAGCATCACAAGAATTCAAATAACGGCGACGGTCAGCCAAGTCATCATGGGTCAATAAAACTTGGGCAGATTGAATATTGTGATTCAACAATACACTTGACCAAGTTTGTATGAGCCCCATTTGACCAATGGCAGCACAAGCTTGAAGACTGGGTAGATCCGTGGGTCGATTCTCAAGTTTCATTCGAACCATACCTTCAGCCACAGCACCGGAAGACACGAGAATAATCTCATGCCCTGCATTGTGTAGATCTGCAATTTGCCCCGCCCAATGCGAGATTGCATCTATATCTAAACCTTTTCCGTTTGCTGTGAGTAAAGATGATCCGATTTTAACAACGATTCTTTTGCAACCCTTGAGCTGACGTTGCCCATCTACCACTTCTATCATCTTGTCCTCTGTCTCTTATATAAAGAGATTAACGTACGTAGTACACTTCCATTTCGCCATCATCTTCATCATCGTCAAAATCGTCATCCTCTTGACTGGCAAGACGTTGTTTACGACGCATTTCACGATAAGCCTCTTTAGCGGCAATGGTTTGTTCACGTGTTTCAGCTTCAAGCTGATCACGGAATGCTTGCATTTCTGCTGCATACTCTGGATCTTCAACTTCACGTTCGCGCTGTTGTTCAATTTGATCCATTAAATAATAAACGACTTCTTTGGTTCCCTCAGACATCAAGCCTGAAGTCTTAAATACTGGACCCTCCCATTTCAACTCTTCAAGGATGTGATTGCACCATTCATCTCTTGAGTCTTCAGGCAACTGATCTACTTTATTTAAAACCAACACCACTGGGAGTTTTGACAATGTTGGAGAGAACTTTAAAAGTTCATTTAAAATTGCCTTAGCATTATAAGCTGGATCTGATCCATCAATTGGCTGTACATCCACGATATGTAGAAGAATACGAGTACGCGCCAAATGTTTTAAGAAGCGAATACCAAGACCTGCACCTTCTGCAGCACCTTCGATCAAACCTGGAATATCAGCCATTACAAATGAACGGTGACGATCTGCATCTACAACACCAAGATTAGGTACCATAGTTGTAAATGGGTAATCTGCTACTTTTGGTTTTGCTGCAGAGACAGCACGAATAAATGTTGATTTGCCCGCATTTGGCATACCTAATAAGCCAACATCTGCCAAAACTTTCAGCTCTAGGCGAATTTCGCGGAACTCACCTTTGTTACCATGTGTACATTTACGTGGAGCACGGTTCGTTGATGACTTAAAGTGAGTGTTACCTAAACCACCGTCACCACCTTGAGCAACAAGAACACGTTGACCATTTTCAATTAAATCACCAATGATGTCGCCAGACTCAGTATCTACAATTGTTGTTCCTACTGGAACATATAGTGTTACGGATTCACCACCGCGACCTGCACAGTTTGCGCCAGCACCATTTTTACCACGTTCAGCACGAAATCTACGGGTATAACGATAATCTACAAGCGTACTGGTGTTGTCATCAGCTTGAATATATACGCTGCCACCACGACCACCATCACCACCATCTGGACCACCAAATGGTACGAATTTTTCACGGCGAAAACTGGCTACGCCATTGCCACCGTCGCCAGCCTCTACGGTAATGACTGCTTCATCAACAAAGCGCATAATGCCAATCCTCTAAAAACTTTAAAACCGCCTATTCTGCCATATTTTAAAGTATTTCTCGACTATATTTATGCAGGTTGAGAATAAGTTAGCGACTTTTTTCATAAATTGAGTCTTTAATATTTTGGTGTATCACTGCATTAAATTTGATTTATTCATTACTCATTGTTTTATCAAATGACATCATTGGTTTTATTTATTTCTGAAACCATAAAATAATGCCTATAGTGCATTAAATTGCACTCTAAGATTTTGACATGGATCGCTCTGCTACCCCTTTATCCTCACAATTCGTGCTTGTTATGGCTTTGGCCTGTGGTGTCTGTGCAGGTTCAGCTTATTTCAATCAACCACTGATTTATTCAATCGAAAGAAGTTTAGAAATTTCGACCAGCCAAGCTGGATTTACCGTGGTTATCGCTCAAGTGGGTTATATGCTCGGACTCATGCTTTTGGTACCCCTTGGAGATTTTTTTAATAAACGAAAACTCATTGTGAGTTTAATGATATTTGCGGCAATTTCGCAGATCCTTTTGTCTTTCAGCTCAGATATCAGCACTTTATATATCTTTACACTCTGTGCAACATTTGGAGCCATATCAGCACAAGTATTAATTCCTTTTGCTTCTTCCATTAGCCCACCTGAATTAAGCTCAGCAGTTGTAGGTAAACTCATGAGCGGACTGGTCATGGGGATTATTTTATCTAGGACATTTGCCGGCTTTGTTTCAACTTATTGGTCTTGGGAAGGCGTTTATTTTAGTAGTGGTATTTTGACTTTATGTTTTGCATGTTTAATGTGGAAAAAACTCCCCAACACTCAACCTGCTTCGCATTTACAAGTCACCGATATTTACAAATCACTTTGGAGCATCGCAAAGCATAATCCGCATCTCATACGCCGTGCCTGCGCGGGTGCCCTAGGATTTGGCATTCTCTCAATGGTGTTTACATCGATGACTTTTGTTTTAGGGAGTGCCCCATATCAATTTACTGATTTTCAAATTGGTCTATTTGGTCTGTTAGGTATTATCGGAATTTATTCCTCGAGTTGGTCTGGTAAAACAGTTGGCAAAGGGAAAGAAGAAATTGTCGCTCAATTATGTATCACCTTGATGCTGTTCTCTTGTATTCCATTATATTTCGCGCAACAGAACATCTTCATTTATGCACTTGGCGTATTGATGAGCTATTTTGGTCTCACTGCATTTCATGTTTTGAATCAAAATCTAGTCTATCGTATTGATGGTCAAGCACGCTCACGAATTAATGCTGTATATATGACCATTTACTTTTCAGGCGCTGCATTAGGTTCTTTAGGTGCTGTCTATGCTTGGGAACATTATGCATGGATTGGTTGCGTTGCTTTGGGACTGTTTTTCTCAATTTTAATTTTATGTATTGATCGTTATGATTTTAAGATCATGAAAACCATATAAACATCTCGCTCAGTACACACTTTAAACTGAGCGATAACGAAATGATGAAGTATAACTATCGCGTAATAAGTGCCTTACTTTCCAAAATCTCGGGTAAATTTCGCTCTATCCAATGGATCAACTCATTTAATTTCATCGCTGCATTTGAACCCAATACAGTGAGTTGATACTCCACCTTTGGAGGAACTACTGGATAAACAGTGCGCAAAATAAAACCATCTTTTTCTAAGGTTTTTAGTGTCTGAGCCAACATTTTTTCGCTCACCCCCTCAATTCTTTGTTTTAGCTCACTAAAACGATGCACACCATCACTCAAGCAACTTAGGACGAGAACTGACCATTTACTGGTGAGATGCTCTAAAATTTCACGAGAAGGACATTCACTGGATAAAACTTGACCTAATAAATCACTATGCGCATATGTACTCATCATTTTTCTCTTAACAGTTAATAACTTACTTTTAGGTATGTACTTTCATTAAGTAAGTTAACAGATTAATATGCTTGCATCAAGTTTATTTTTTAGCCACATTAAGAGGAAATTAAAATGAAAATTGCGATTACAGGTGCAACTGGTGAATTAGGTCGTTTAGTTGTTCAAGAACTTAAAAAACTTCATAGCAAGCATGAAATTATTGCTTTGGTTCGCAACCCAGAAAAAGCTAAAATTTTATTTTCTGAAGATATTCAAGTACGCAAATTTGATTATGATCAGCCAAATGATCTCGCAAATTCTCTTCAGGATGTTGATAAACTCCTGCTCATTTCTGCCAATGAAATTGGTCGTCGCACTCCACAACATAAGGCTGTTATTGATGCTGCAATTAAAGCTAGAGTTCCTCACTTAATCTATACCAGCTTACTGAACGCAGATCATTCTCCGCTTGGCTTAGCCAATGAACATCGAGAAACGGAAAAATTAATACGTGAAAGTTCTATTACCTACACCTTTTTAAGAAATAATTGGTATAGCGAAAACTATTTATCTGCGCTCACCCATCAAATCGAGACAGGCATTGTGTACGGAGCGGCTCAAGATGGTTTAATTAGTTCAGCTTCTCGTTTGGATTATGCCACTGCTGCAGCTCAAATATTAAATGATGAATCAGCTCAACATTTGAACAAAATTTACGAGCTTGCTGGTAGCGAAAGCTTTAGCTTAAATGATTTTGCGACCCTACTTTCTGAGTTTTCACAACAGCCTGTGAAATATCAAAACTTATCTCCAGAAGATTATCGTCAAGGATTAACTCAAGCTGGTTTACCACTAGGTCTCATTGACGTCATTGTAGATGCAGATCTTCACACCGCCCATGGTGCGATGTACAGTGAACGCAAAGATCTTGAACATTTAATTGGTCGAAAAACTACATCGATTCGTGAAAGCATTCAGCAAGCCCTGAATGCTTAGAGAATAGACTCCCCTTAAAGGGGAGTTTTTACTTTTTAATATTGCGCAGAGGTAAATCCAAGTTCATATCTAAATTTGCTTTTGTTTCACGCTCCAAGTTGTACATTGTTGCTCTAAAACTAGATACATCCTTCATCAAAATTGGATCATTTAAATGCAATACAGGTTTGAAAACATGATCAATATCCACATCAAGCTGCTCATGCAAATCTAAATACACAGGACCATCAAAATCAATCGTAATCGGAACCTGATAAGTACGCTTTAAATGAAATGGAACTTCAAGCTGAATAGGCAAATCTAAATTTAACGGAAATTTAGGTAAAAATCGTGTTTTATACACCAAATCTGTTGTTGCACTAATTGGAATCGTTTGATCGATTTTTACTTTCGTTTGATAATCCACACTCACAGAAACAGGGACTTCGATTTTAAACTTGAGATTGGTTTTGTATTTACCCTGCAAATCTAAATCAATATTTTCCTGTACTTTAATTTCTGTATTTAATGCGCCAATCGCTTGTACCTCAAGATAATTCCCAACATCAATTTTGGTCAGCAATGATTCTGACAACTGTACACTTGCATTCTTCGCACTGACTTGAACAGATGCTTGAATATTGAGATATAGCCAAAAACCTACGGCGACAATGCTTGCCACGACAATAAATACGAGCGAACCATATCCCACGATTTTTTTAGCACTCATGCTTCTCGAGCTCACTGGGCTTTCACCGATTCAGCAGATTGATCATCCTTCTGAAATTTAATGGGTGATGCTGCTTCCACTTTTTGATTTTTTTGTAATGTTAAGGTATTGAGTGGGATAACCAACTCACCTTTTTGTATTTTAATTGGCAAAGTATTTTGTACGTTGACTGAAGCCTCTAACGCAGTTTTAATTGGTGCATTCAAATGACCTTCTACTGGTATATCCACATCTAAATCCGTTTTTAATGGGATGCGTAGATTCTCTTTTAAATCCGCTTGAACAGGTGCTTGAAATTTCAAGTGAACCATTTGATCTAAGGGAACATCCATTTCAACAGGTACATCAAGTTTAATTGGAATCGTCCCTTTCAATGGCAATGTAATATCTTTGCCCAAAATGCGAACCTTTACTTTAGTATCTACTGCTAAATTTTGATCTACAATCAAATTTTCACGGACTGGAATAACCGTTTTAATTGGTACTTGATTGTCGAAATGAACCATAGGATTCAATGTTTGTTGTACAGGAATAGAAAGATTTTCTCGTATTGGAATGGTCGTTTTCACACGACCTGTCACATTTACATCCAAAGCATCATGGATTTGAACTTTCGCTTGCAATGGCTCCTGAAGATCAATATTCACGGCTTGATCTTCAAGTGGAATGTAAATTTTAAAATGTTGAAAAACCCATAAGGCAATTGCTATACCACTCGCGGCAGCCAAAGCAATCAGCACGAAGCCAATGACAAGATATTTGATGCGCAAAAATATAATCCTTTAACACTTATTTTTTTAATCACCTGCTCACAATCCATATTTTATGTGAACAAATACGCAATTTTTCAATATTAAACCACTTATTTTGAAGAAACCATATTGCTCTAAAGTCTTAATTACGTAAATTTAGGCAAATAAAAAAGAGCCTCGAAAGAGGCTCTTTTTATGCTTTACAAATTATGCATTTGTTTCAGCAGGTACTTTTGGATAGCTTACGCCGCCCATTTGTTCAGCGATACGCAGAACTTGGCAGCTATAACCTACTTCGTTGTCGTACCATACATATGCTGTTAAACGGTTACCAGACGTAATTGTTGCTTGTGCATCAAAAACACCTGCAGTGCGTGAACCGATAAAGTCAGATGATACAACTTCAGTAGAGTTTGTATAACCAATTTGACCTTGGAGATTAGAGTTGATAGAAATTTGACGAATATATTCGTTCACTTCATCACGATCAACTTCTTTGTCTAAAGTCAGGTTAAGGATTGCTAAAGACACGTTAGGTGTTGGTACACGTACAGAGTTACCAGTTAATTTGCCTTTAAGCGCTGGAAGCGCTTTAGCAACTGCTTTAGCAGCACCCGTTTCAGTGATCACCATGTTCAACGTTGCAGCACGGCCACGACGGTCAGCTTTATGGTAGTTGTCGATCAAGTTTTGGTCGTTCGTGAACGAGTGAACTGTTTCAACGTGACCATTAATCACTGTATATTTGTCATGAAGTACTTTCAACGTCGGTGTGATCGCGTTTGTAGTACAGCTTGCAGCAGAGATGATTGTATCTTCATCAAGAATGTCAGCTTGGTTAACACCAAACACAACGTTCTTCATATCACCTTTACCAGGTGCAGTTAAGATTACACGTGCAGCGCCTGGGCATTTAAGGTGCTGAGCAAGACCTTCAGCGTCACGCCATTTACCAGTGTTATCAATCACCAATGCATTTTCAATACCATATGCAGTGTAATCCACTTCTGATGGGTTAGATGCATAGATCACTTTGATGAATTGACCATTCGCAATAATTGCTTCGTTTTCTTCATCTACAGAAATCGTACCTGCAAATGGACCATGAATAGAGTCACGACGAAGTAAAGAAGCACGTTTCTCTAAATCACCATCAGATGATTTACGAACAACAATCGCTTTAAGGTTTAGACCACGACCAAGACCAGACTGACCAATCATAAGACGTGCAAGGATACGACCAATACGACCAAAACCATAAAGCACAACATCTTTATGCTCAACAGATGCGGCATTGCCTTGTAGTGATTTAACAGCGTCAGCAACGAATGCATCTACATCGCCACCTTTTGCTTTAAATTCTACAGCAAGTTTGCCTAAATCGATTTCAGCTGTGCCGATATTTTGTACTTTAACCAATGCTTCAAGGATTGGGAAAGTATCTACAGCAGAAAGTTCAACGTCTAAAACACGTGTACGACGATGAGCTTTAAGAATTTGGATAACCGAGCGGTTAATTAAAGAGCGACCGTATACTGTAGCTACGATGTTTTTTTCACGGTATAACTGACCAACAAGGGCAATCATACGTTCCGCGAGTTCTTCACGGTTTTTCCAGCGACCTTGGTGCTCTGCATGTAGGGCAACGATAGTGTCTTTGCTCACAGATACGTCCTCTAATTAATTGTAAATCTAAGCATAAATTTCAAAACCCCATAATTGTAAAGGAATTAACTCAGAGTTGAAATGAAAACTCGTTTTATTTTTTACTAAAGCAATTTTCTCTTTGTAAAAAATATATTTTAGCAATTGAATTACAATATAATTTTTTGAGTAAATGATTTCATTTAGATATCAAATACTGATCATTAAGCCTACAAATCCAATTTCGTCACTGAGTTACAGCCTGTTCAACTAAATACTGGTGAAGCCGAAATATCCTGACTCAACATCATATTTAAATCTTCTAAATTAAAATCTTCTAAGTTTTCTGGGAGTTTGACCAATACTGGAAGCTTAGTTAAACCATTTTGCCCCGAAGGGAATGCATAATGTCGTTCAAACTCACTTGTAGCTGAAAAACTTTCAAATTCAATAAATACACTATATTTTCGATAGTTTTTAGGCACACTTAAAATATCTAGATAAGCCTGCTTCTTGATTTTCACCATGGCCAATGAAGTTTGTTGAAGTTCTTTTTCTAACTTTTCTCCAGCCACCATTCTTTTTAAAAATGAGCCTTGAACTTCAGCATAATCTCGTTTCAAACGCATCGTATGAGACAGCATTTCTCGGTAATCTTGAATATGTTGGCTTAAATCTTCTTGTAATGCATTTAACGGTTTCTTGGAGCGCTCATGCATGACTCCACGCTCATACATATTCAATGGTACAAATATTTCATCTTTACGCTTTTCAAGTAGTTTTAAATAGGCTAACAACTTGTATTCAAATAATTGGACTGAGGAATTAAAAAATAATGAAGGCTGTTGTTTAAAATCTTTATAATTCGCCAGAATATCTGAAAATATGCGATGCACACTTTTAAACAGATGCTCATATTCTTCAATATGTGATAAATGCTGTTCTAAAGCCACCACGAGAGGTTGTAGCAATTCGAGAGTCAATGCTTGCTCAATCTTCCGTAAATGCTGTTTGGCTACAAAATCACTATTATTTCCAGCCATCCCTAAATTTTGTGTCAAAAGCGGTAATATCTTCTGTTCAGCAACATCTTCAAATTCTTGCACAATTTGAATGACATCTTTATGCACTTGATGCTGAATAGTAACCATCATCTGCACGTGTTCCATATACTGTTTGATATACCCCTCTTCATTGTAACGGCGCATATCCAGAACTAACCCATTGAGATAAATTTGCTGGTTGTATTCCATTCGATCTTCAAATAAAAAACGACGGATCGAAAATGGATTTTGTTCAAACTGACTGGTTGGTGCGATGACGAATAGAAATTCAGAGGTTTTAACAATATCAAAGTGTCGAATGGACTGTTCTTTCAACAACCATTGTGCAAAAAAAGGATGCTCCATGATCGATGAGCTTCTAGGTAGAAGGGGTTTAAACCAATACCCCAATAATTGTTGCTTAATAAATACTTCTATCATAAAGCTCTTAATCTGAGCTGAAGTTAACTGACGAGTTCCAACTGGTGTTTCAAGATTTAATTCACGAATTAACTTAGCAACATCTTGCAAAAAAACCCGACGCATTAACATTTTTTCGCGTTGTAATTTTAAATTATCCTCAACAGCAATTTGGTCAATTTGATACAGCGCATTTTCCAAATAGTCCGCCACTTGTACGCAATCCGTCATCTCCTTCAACCATTGGATAGATTGACATAACTTTGCTGCAATGGAGCGCATTCTTTCACTAGAAAAACTGTGCTTTAAAATTCCCAGCGACGTCGTGACTTTATATTCGAACGTGTTATTCACACGATTCCAAAATATATCTTTAGGTTTTAGAATTTGACGATCAATTTCTTCGCGAACATCACTATCAGAATGTTGAAATATACGCTCTAAGAGTCTTTGCCAGTTTAAATCCAGACTAGGCTCCATCTGTAATAATGCTGCTCTTGTTTGGTACTGAATCATGATTATTAAATTAGAATTATTATTGATTTAATAAATTTATCACATTTTTATATTTTAGTTAATTGTGTCACAAATATTTTTAAAGAATAAGTAATTATTCTTATCATTCAGTCAAAAACTCTTATGTACAACTCATGCTTATGTAATGATATGAAACTTAGTGCTCATCTTTTTGGGCTAGACGCGATTGTAGTTTCTTATGTTGATATTGAAGTAACTTTTCATTTCTTCTTTGACGATAGAGATAAATTGTACCTTCCAAAATAAGGAGCAATACAGCAAACCAAATTGGAATATAAGTCAACCATTCTCCTGCTTCCACGCGTTCACCCATTGCTATTGATGCTCCTGCCAACAAAATTGGCTCTAAATAACTCAATAACCCAAAAATCACAAATGGAAGATATCTGCTCGCCAAGATGTAACTTCCAAGCCCTAAGGCACTTAAGCAACCTAGACCTAGTACGGCTAAAATGAGATATTTAAACTCAATAATCAGGGGCAATGTGTTTGAATAAAAAAATGCTAGAAAAATAGCAACTGGAATCACCAGCAATAAATCCCACCAGAATCCACCTAAATGATCTGTTCCAAATTTTCTTCTTAAAAAAAAGTAGATCGGATAAGCCACAGCAACATACATGGTCTCCCATGCCACAGTACCGATGCGCCAGATTTCATGGCTGACACCAAGAATTGCAAAAAACACTGCTGCAATTTGCCACTTTGAGAGCTTTTCTTTGTAAAGAACGCAACCAAAGAGAACCATCACCAGAGGCAACAAAAAATATCCTAAAGAAACCTCAAGCCCCCGACCATTGATTGGTCCCCACAAAAATAACCAGAGTTGAGTTGTACACAAAAATGAACTGATCAAGAGCCAAATTAAAATAGAGGGTTGTTTGCAAATTTTATTATAAATTTCTCGAACATATTTTAGATCACCCGACCACCACATAAACAGCGTTAAGAAAGGTAACGTGGCTAACATTCGCCAAGCAAAGGTTTGCTCGCTGTCTAGTGGTCTAAGAAAATACGTATAAAAATATAGCACCCCAAATGTCACTGATGCCATAACTGACAATGCTATACCTTTTAACATATCTGAACCTAAATTTTACCAAACGATATTATAGCTAGAATTCGTAGTAATAGATGTTGATGCATAAAAAAACCACGCCTTAGCGTGGTTCTCATCATTTTCAACATTATTTTGTTGAACCAGGTGCTTGACCCGTTTGCTTTGTACGTATCACATCGCTTAAGTCATAACCAACGGATTTAGCATAATCAAGATACTCATTCACAACTGCTTGATCAGGATTATGCGTGCGAGAAAGCACCCACATATACTTACGTTTAGGCTCACCCACAAGTACAGTTTGATAATCCTCATCCAGTTTCAGCACCCAATAATCGCCACGACCAACTGGTAACCATCGAATAGCACTCGGCAAGAAACTAACTTTCAATTTTGTATTAAATGGCTGATTTTGTACAAATGCCTCACCCACTGACTGGGTAACTTTACCGTCAGCAGTAAAACAACGGTTATCAACAGTCACATTACCATTTTCATTTAATGTATATGTCGCAGTTACATCACGATCACACTTGTTTTGGAAATAAAGTGGCTTACGTGCTACTTCATACCAAACACCTAAGTATTTATCGAGTTCAACTTTTTCAACAGTATTGAGTGGCTTGTCCTGAGCATAAACCATCGTTGCTGCCCCTAAACCAACCAATAAGGCACCACCCAATACAATCTTGCTAACATTGAAACCAGCAGATGGGAGACTCTTGATCATCTAAATAACCCCTATTTATTGAATTTGTTTGTGAGTATTCATTTACTCTTCAACAATAACGGTTATTTTTCGGCTTAATGTTACGTTATGTGATGATTTTACAGTGTTTTCTGTAAATTAAATCACTGAATTAACTGTGCTTTTAAACGCACGATCTCATCACGGAAACGCGCTGCTTGCTCAAACTGAAGCTCTTTCGAAGCTTTGAGCATTTCCTTCTCTAATTTAGCCAAATGTTTTGCCAATAGTTTTGGATCGGAAACTATATGGCGCTCATCCGCACTTAATGCACGTGCTTGTCCCGATACACTCTCATCAATTGACTCATCATCATACTCTTCACCAGTATCAATTTCTTTGATGACTTGGCGGACTGCTGAACGCGGAGTGATGCCATGTTCTAAGTTAAAATTAATTTGTTTGGTACGGCGACGCTCCGTTTCATCAATTGCTTTTTGCATTGAATCCGTAATCCGATCTGCATATAAAATAGCCTTTCCTTCAACATTTCGAGCAGCACGACCAATGGTTTGGATAAGTGAACGTTCTGAGCGTAAAAAGCCTTCTTTGTCGGCATCTAAAATTGCGACTAAAGATACCTCAGGCATGTCTAAACCTTCACGGAGTAAGTTAATTCCAATCAATGCATCGTAGACACCTGTTCGTAATTCATGAATGATCTTCACACGTTCAACAGTATCGATATCAGAGTGCAGATAAGCCACTTTGATCCCGTACTCTTTTAAATATGACGTCAAATCTTCAGCCATGCGTTTGGTTAACGTTGTGACCAAGACACGTTCATTTTTATCTTTACGTTGATTAATCTCCGAAAGGACATCGTCCACCTGAGTCAATACTGGACGAATCTCAATAACGGGGTCAATCAAACCTGTTGGACGCACCACCTGCTCGGCAATTTGTTCTGATTTTTCTAATTCATAATTGGCAGGCGTCGCACTGACATAAATTGTAGTAGGAATAATACGTTCCCACTCTTCAAACTTCATTGGTCGATTATCCAATGCACTTGGCAAGCGGAAACCATAATTCACTAGATTTTCTTTACGTGATCGATCTCCTTTATACATCGCACCAATTTGAGGAACCGTAACATGCGATTCATCAATAATAAGTAATGCATCCTCAGGCAGGTAGTCGAAAAGCGTTGGCGGGGCCTCTCCAGCTGGTCGACCTGATAAATGTCTCGAGTAATTCTCAATACCATTGGTATAACCAAGCTGTTGCATCATCTCAAGGTCATATCGAGTACGCTGTTCGATACGTTGAGCTTCAAGCAATTTATCTTCAGCTCTGAAATATGCCAAGCGCTCTTTGAGTTCTTCACGAATCGTTTCGATGGCACGCTGTAAGTTATCTTTAGGCGTCACATAGTGACTTTTTGGATAAATCGTGATTCGTGGGACTTTACGAATCATTTTTCCAGTCAAAGGATCAAACCAGCGGATCGAATCCACTTCATCATCAAATAGCTCAATCCGCACTGCATTTTGTTCTGACTCTGCGGGGAAAATATCAAGAATTTCTCCACGAATTCGATAAGTACCTCGTAAAAATTCGAGTTCATTACGCGTATATTGCATTTCTACCAATCGACGAATCAACTCATCACGGCTGACTCGATCACCTGTCACAATATGTAAGAGCATATTCATATATGCGTTAGGATCACCTAAACCATAAATGGCGGACACCGAAGCAACGATAATGGCATCCTTACGCTCAAGCAAAGCACGCGTTGCGGACAACCGCATCTGATCGATGTGATCATTAATAGCAGAATCCTTTTCAATAAAAGTATCAGATGACGGTACGTATGCTTCTGGCTGATAGTAATCGTAATAACTTACAAAATACTCAACAGCATTATGTGGAAAAAAAGCTTTAAATTCTCCATAGAGTTGAGCCGCAAGGGTTTTGTTGTGTGCCATTACAATAGTAGGACGTTGTAATTGCATAATCACATTCGCCATCGTATAGGTCTTACCAGAGCCTGTTACCCCTAATAACAATTGATCCTTAAAACCTTGTTCTACTCCTTTAACAAGTTTCTCAATCGCTTGAGGTTGATCACCTGCAGGCTCGTAATTAGTTACTAATTCAAATGGACGACTGTCACTCACTCGATAATTCTCGCTATACAGATGATGAAAATATGCAATAACACTGGTAATGCATGGCTTGCTTGCTCAAATCTTTATGATTTACTCATCTGATGATGAGGGTGAAAACCATAAATTCAATCAATTTTACTTGACCCTTACAGCAATCAATTGCACCATGAACTTAAATTGCATGTTGATGTAAAAAACTATGACTTACCAATATCACGATGAAACGATTATCAACAGTTTAAATGAAGATACAGTATTTGTATTTGGTAGTAATTTAGCAGGCACTCATGCAGGTGGTGCTGCAAAAATTGCACTTGAACATTTCGGTGCGATTAAAGGTGCTGGCCGCGGATGGGCTGGACAGAGCTATGCAATACCCACCATGAATGAGCATTTGCAACAAATGCCTCTATCCCAGATTGAACACTACATCAATGATTTTAAGATCTATACAAAAAACCACCCCAAGATTAAGTATTTTATTACAGCCGTTGGTTGTGGTGTAGCAGGTTACAAAGTTGCTGAAATAGCCCCCATGTTCAAAGGTATATCAAAAAATGTGATTTTCCCGATTTCGTTTAAACCTTTCGTTGAACGAACCTTTCCTAAATTAAACCAACCTTTATTACATGCCATTTTTTCTTCCGAACTACTGTTCGCGGATTCTTTAGAAACGGCATTTGAGCAACTTAATTTAAATGAATCTGAAAAGAAACTAGCCAATATTTTGATTGAAACGCCGATGTTCCCCGTGGATAGTAATGGACGTGAACGCATATTTGAAATCGAAGATATCCTCTATCATCTAAAAGATCAAACCTTCCAATATGAACCGAAGTCCGATCGTGCATTCATGATGGGTGGTGTGGTATTGGCTTTACTTGAACTCTACCAAATTAATGAACAAGATTTTGTTGATGTTTGGCAAGGGCTTAAGTCAATTTCTGCGCCAAAACCTGAGCATCGAGCAAAAAAATCAGTTTAATAAGATGTTGATTTTATAAGATTCATTCACTTATATTGTATAAATGAATGAATTTTAAACACCAAGGCTCGCATCTATGGATCATTTAGATCTGACCATCTTTGATTTATCTCCAATTGCGATGTGGCTACAAGACTTCAGCGGTGTTAAACAAATTTTCGAACAATGGACTGCTGAAGGTATTGAAGATATTGAAGCATATTTAATGGAGGATCACAGTCGTCTCCACCTTTGCTTGAGTACGATTCATACCTTACGTGTTAACCAAAGTACGCTTAAACTGTATGAAGCAAAAAACTTAGAAGAAATTTTAGAAAGTTTTCAGAAGTTCCTTCATCCTGAAGTCAGCACTTTCCAAATCCAATTTTTTGTATCAGTTTGGAAGAATACTGAACATCATATTCCAGTGATCAATTATACGACCAATGGAAAGCGTTTAGATGTTCAATTACGCGGTATGAAATTAAAAGGTTATGAGGATAATTGGAAATGCCTACTCATGACCACCGAAGATATTTCCCAATATCAAAAAGCACGTCATTTTGCCGAATCTTTATTTACTTATAATCCAACAGCACTATGGATCATGGATTTTAGCCAAATTAAAAAAAGATTTGAGCTGCTCCGTTTGCAAAACATTGAGAATTTAGACCAACACATTCATCAACATCCAGAATTTGTTGTGGAATGCTTTGAGCAAATAAATTTCATTGATGTCAATGAAGCGGCGCTCAAACTTTTTGCTGTGAAAGATAAATCTCAATTTTTACATCATTCTCATGATTTATTTGATATTAAACGTTTGGAAAATTTTAAAAGCCAGTTACTACAATTGTGGAATCATGAAGAATATCAACAGCGAGAAAGTAGTTTCTACAACGCGAATGGAGAACAAATCTTCGTTTTAGAACAATTAAATATTTTTCCACATAATTTAGATGATTGGGCGGTGATACAAGTCGCCCTTACAGATATCACTGAGCGAAAAAAATTAGAAAATCACTTACATTATTTGGGTCAACATGACATTTTAACTGATTTACATAACAGAACTTATTTTAATGAAGAAATTGAACGGATTGAGCAACTTGATCTCTATCCAGTGTCTTGTATTTACATTGACATGAACGGTTTAAAAATCATCAATGATCAGTTCGGACATGATGTCGGTGATCAGTATCTAAAAAACTTTGCCGAAATTCTTCAATTTGTCACTCACAAAAAAGATTTTTCAATTTCTAGAATAGGTGGCGATGAATTTGTATTATTGATGCCTCATGCCGATGTTGAGCAAGTTAAAATCCTTGTTCATGATCTTGAAACTCAAATACATCAACATAATCTAGATCACCCTCATCTTTCTATCAGCGTTTCACTCGGACATGCCACAAGACTTAAAGGCGAAACCTTAGAAGATATGTTACGCCGTGCAGATAAATGCATGTATATTAACAAGCATCATTTTTATCAAAATAAAAATCTAACGAATTGAGCTCAACGTTAGCTTAGCTTAGCTTAAAAAAGTGTCTTAAATCACGTAAATAATAAAAAATTTGAATTTTATATCAAAATAATTTAGTGCTATATTATCCACAATTTATTGTTTTAAAAGAAAAGTTCAAGGATAGTTATGGAGATACTTGATTCATCAATTTTTGATTTATCTCCTATCCCAATGTGGTTGGAAGATTTTAGTGCCATTCAAACCATCTTTAACCAATGGCGTAGTGATGGGGTTACTGATTTAGCTTTACATCTGCAGCAAAATCCAGATCTTGTGACTTTATGCGCACATCAAATTAAGATTGTTAAAGTAAATCAAAAAACACTCGATCTTTTTGAAGCACAAAGCCTTAAACATCTCACCCAAAATTTAAGCACCATTTTCCAACATCAAATGTTTGATGCACATGTAGCGGAATTAGTTGCACTTTGGAAGGGTGAATTAGAGTTTACAAGTACAACCACTAATTTCACCTTGAGTGGTCAACCCTTAGACATAAAACTGCGAGCTGTCGTTTTACCTGGTTCAGAACAAAGTTTAGACCGTATTTTGCTTACTACAGAAGATATTAGTGGTTATATGCAAGCTCGGCGTTTAGAAGAAAAAAATCGTCGATTAGCTGAAGCAAGATTTAGTTATTCACCCACATCATTATGGGTTGAAGACTTTAGTCGCATTAAATTAAGACTCGATCATCTTAAATCAATTGGTATTGATGATTTCAGAACTTTTTTAGATGTGCATCAAGATTTCGTACAACAATGCATTGAAGACATTGTATTACTAGATGTCAATCAAGCAACATTGGATTTATTCAAGGCATCGACGAAATCTGATTTATTTCAAAATCTAAAAAAGGTTTTCTCAAAAGAAATGCATCAAACTTTTAAGGAACAATTAATCGAACTATGGAATGGGAAAATTCATCATAGTCGTGAAGCAATCAACTACGCTTTGGATGGTTCAATTCGTTATGTTTTACTTCAATTCACTGTGTTTCCAGGTTATGAAGAAGATTGGGGACTTGTACAACTTGCCCTAACGGACATTACAGCGCGAAAAAAAGCTGAGAGCTATTTAGAATATTTAGGTAAACACGACGTTTTAACCAAACTCAAAAATCGCTCGTTCTACACTGAAGAAATCCACCGATTAGAACGCGCACTTATTCGCCCAGTTTCTGCAATTTTTCTTGATATGAATGGCCTTAAACCGATTAATGATCACTTTGGTCATGATGCAGGTGATGAGATTTTACGCAGAATGGGTAATATCTTAAGTAGAACGATTCACAATACCAGTTATACAGCCTCTCGAATTGGAGGTGATGAATTTGTTATCTTGATGCAAGGTGCAAATGAAACTACCGTTCAGTCGACGATTTTGACCATTCAAAAATTATTGAATATCGATAATCAATATTATTCTAACCATATCATCAGTGCATCAATGGGATTTGCTACAAGCCTTGAGAATGAAACAATTGAGGATATGTTAAAGCGTGCAGATCAATCCATGTATGATCATAAGAGACAATACTACAAATATTTATCCAATAAAAATCAATAGTTTATAATATTTATATTTTTAGATCATACATTTTATTTGCTCTTGAAACACTAGTCATTGCACTGGTGTTTTTTTTTTGAAAAAATCAATCTTATTCAGTTCTCATATAAGCTTTACTATATTTTTCATTAAATTATGACAAAAAATTCATGATCTTGTCTAACAAAAGCAATTGATTTTAAATTAATAAAATGTGATTCTCATCACACTTTAATCACGAATAATGATTAAAAACACTTTATTTTTATAAGAGACTATAACAATGGCTTTGTTCAATTATAAATCATTCGATTACTTACCTAACTTTAAATTAAGTTCAGTTCTCTCAATTCCAGCTCAACTCGTTGGTAATGGTCTAATCGCTGCCACCAATGCTGTGAATACTGTTCTTGATGTAGTTTCTCCTATTGGTTTAGCAGGTAATGCTTTACTTGGCAAACCCTTCGAAGCAGTGCACGAACTTGGTGATAAAATTATTGATGCAGCTTCAGATGCAGTGAATTCAGTGGGTAAAGCACTTGGTGCAACCATCGAACCGAATGACACTCATCATAAAAATGAGTGGGAAGACAAAGAACTCAGCTTAGATAACATTTTAAGCCTTCCTGGGGATTTAATTGGAAACACCATTATCGGTGCAACCAATATTGCCAATGATATTCTTGATGCTGCTGCACCGATTGCTATTGCAGGAAATGCGCTAATCCCTGGTTTTGATGTTGTTCATAAAGCAGGTGATACGATTATTGATGCTGTCTCTGATGTGGCTCATGACATTGGCTCAGCGATTGGCGGGACTATTGAACCTAAAGATACGCATTATGATAATGAATGGTCTCAAGAGCTTCCATCAGCTACTGAAAACCTAAAATCAATTGTGAATACAGTTGCAAATCAAGTTGAAAATGCACTTGAACCTATTTTCGATTATGTTCCTGATTTCAAATTTAGCTCAGTACTTTCTATTCCAGCTCAGTTACTAGGTAATGGTTTAGTCACAACAACAAATTTAGTCAATACAGTTTTAGATGTGGCTTCTCCTATTGGCCTAGCAGGTAATGCTCTACTTGGTAAACCATTTGAAGTTGTTCATGAGTTAGGTGACCGCATTATCGATGCAGCATCGAATTTACTCAGTGGTGCTGGTGAAGCCCTCGGCTCAAATGTAGAAGCAAAAGATACACACCACAAAAATGAATGGAAAGATGGCGAACTTAGCCTTGATTCAATTTTAAAAATTCCAAGTGAGCTGGTTGGAAATTTGATTATCGGCAAAGATGGCATCGTGAATGATTTATTAGATAGCGTTGCGCCATTGGTTAAAGTTGGTGATAAATTCATTCCTGGTTTCGAAGAAATTCATAAAGCCGGTGATGCAATCATTGATCAAATTTCAGACATTATCGTAAATATTGGTAAGGATATTGGTGCCACTCTTCCACCTTCAGACTCACATTTTGATCGAGAATGGGGGCAACCAAAACAACCAGATCAATCTAATCCATCAGATGACGGTCGTCCTAAATTCTACAAAATTGACAATCAATTCAGTTACCGCGTAAGTGAATCTGCATTTAAACAAGTTCAAGAACTATATAACAAGTTTATCTCATCTGGTTCTTTACAAGGTAAAAATTTCTGGCGCCCTATTTATACCGTGATCAAAGAAGATTTAGCATCAAATGACGCAGTTGATCAGGGTACTAAAAACTGGTTAAAAGTTGCTGAAGCTGTTGCAATAGCTGATCCTCAGAGCTTCCTTTATCAATATGTTCGCTTAGGAACAGGTAAATCACTTGCAGATAAAGGCATCTATATTACGGATGAACAATTCTGGCAAGCATCAAATGTATTGATCAAAACTTTAGCTGACAATTTCTTGAATGGCGTTAAAAATGCTGATGGCGAGACTGTTGTTCCAGCAGGATATTTACCAAGCTCTGATGGTAAGTTTGGATTGGTACTTATGGATGCAACGCAAGCTCTTGAAAACTTGGGTGGCGAGCTAGGTGATTGGACAGGTATCACACCATTAAGTATTCTTGATCACTATTTAGGTGTTGATACTTCACAATTGAATGGTGGTGATAGCCGTCCGTTTACTTGGTATTTAGAGCTATTGGGTGATGTAGTTAAAGCCAACTTAAAAGCTGGTGCGAGTATCTTTGATGTTGTGAATCAGATCGTGACTGAGGGCTTAAACTTCGTTGGACAATTCATCAAAGGTGAAATATTTGATGATGGCTTCTCTTCACGTGATCAACTTGTAAATACATTGACTCAACTTGCTTACGCATATGCAGGTGATTTGGCTGGTTCTGTAGCTGTAGCGACAAACTTATTTAATCCTAACACCAACATTATTACCACTTACTCAGTTTTCGGACGTACCTTAAACGGTAAAGATGGTAATGACATCATAAAAGGCGGTGTCGGCAACGATACGCTTGTAGGTGGTAAAGGTGATGACTTGCTCTTTGGTGGTTGGGGCAATGACATTCTAAAAGGTGGTGAAGGTATCAATGTCCTCGTAGGTGGTCGTGGTGACGATACCTATTATGTACAATCAAAATATGACTTCGTACTTGAACACAACTATGAAGGTACAGACACTGTCATTAGTTCTGCAGATCAGTATCAATTAACCGAAAATATTGAAAACCTTACGCTGATCAATCCAATCAAAGAACTTTTGATTGCTGGATCAGAAATTCAACAAAGTGGTACGGGTAACCAATCTGACAACATTATCACAGGTAGCAAATTCGTAAATAACGAATTAAAAGGCCTCGCTGGAGATGACACCTTAATCGCAAACGGGGGTCTAATTAACATCTTAAATGGTGGTATTGGTAACGACAAATTGTATGGCGATCTTGGTAACGAGACATACTATTTTGATCAAGGCTTTGGAGTAGATACAATCTATGAAAAAGGTGGTCAAAATACCATTCAATTTGGTGCTGGTATCTCAATTGATGATTTACTCGTTCAAGACTCTGGGAATGATCGTATCATCAAACTTAAAGATTCAGCTGATCAAATCACTATTAAAGATTGGGCAAAAGGTGAAGCACATCAAGTTGAATCAATCGTATTTAAAGACGGTTCTACATTCAACTTACTGACTCTAGATCAAAACTTAAGTTACGTGTAATTCTTAACCGCAAAAAAATAGGTGCTTAAAGCACCTATTTTTTATCTTTTACCCATTGAGCGACGTGTACCACGTGGCGGCATCCATGTGCGATCAGCATAGCGCTGAGGCTTTGGACGTAGATCTTCGATTTCTTCATCAGCTTGCTTTGCGTCATTCACTTGCTTGATAGGAAATGGAAGATTCACTACAGGCTTCTTTTTGGGAGAATTTTCCGAACTCATTTGAGACTACTCATTTCAATCTAACGCTATTGTACGGAAATTTGTTTTTTTATGCGACCCACGTTGTTTAATGTGGATATGTATCATTGCATTAAAATTCGGTGAATTTCGTGATTTTTTGCTAATTTGCCTAGATATTGGACGACTAAAACATTCAATTTAAGCTAAGATAGTGTGCTTTTTATTTTTTAATCCCTATAAGAAGGAATACTGCCGTGGACGTACGTCTCTCTGATCGTGTCAATGCCATCAAACCGTCCCCAACGCTTGCTGTGACCAATAAAGCTGCAGAACTTAAAGCTGCTGGTAAAAACGTTATTGGTTTAGGTGCAGGCGAACCGGATTTCGATACACCACAACACATCAAAGATGCAGCAATTGCAGCGATTAACAACGGTTTTACTAAATACACCGCAGTTGACGGTACGCCAGGTCTTAAAAAAGCAATTATCGCTAAATTAAAACGTGATAATAACCTTGATTATGCTGCTAACCAGATTCTCGTTTCTTGTGGCGGTAAGCAATCATTCTTTAACCTTGCGCTTGCATTGTTAAATAAAGGCGATGAAGTAATCATCCCTGCTCCATTCTGGGTAAGCTATCCAGATATGGTGATTATCGCAGAAGGTGTGCCAGTTATTGTTAAATGTGGTGAAGAACAACGTTTCAAAATCACACCAGCTCAATTAGAAGCTGCAATTACTGATAAAACTCGCCTAGTTGTTTTAAACAGCCCTTCTAACCCAACAGGTATGATTTATACCAAAGAAGAATTAGAAGCATTAGCTGAAGTTCTTCGTAAATATCCTGAAGTATATGTTGCTTCTGATGATATGTACGAACCAATTCGTTGGGACGACGAGTTTTATAACATTGCTACAGTTGCACCAGATCTTTACGATCGCGTAATCGTTCTCAACGGTGTATCTAAAGCATATGCAATGACAGGTTGGCGTATCGGCTATGCAGCAGGTCCTGTTAAATTAATCGGCGCAATGAAGAAAATTCAATCACAATCTACTTCTAACCCAACTTCAATTTCGCAAGTTGCGGCAGAAGCTGCATTGAATGGTCCTCAAGATGTACTTAAACCAATGATTGAAGCTTTCAAACGCCGTCATGATTTGGTTGTTAATGGCTTGAATGATATCAAAGGCATTACATGCTTACCTGCTGACGGTGCATTCTATGCTTATGCAAACATTCGTCCATTGATCCGTGCAAAAGGTTTAAAATCTTGCACAGAATTCTCTGCATGGTTATTGGAAGAAACTGGTGTTGCGGTTGTTCCTGGTGATGCATTCGGTTTAGGCGGTTATATGCGTATTTCATATGCAACAGCAGATGAAGTATTGGTTGATGCGCTTGAACGTATCAAAAAAGCAGCTGACTCAATCGAAGGCGTAGATGCAGCAATTGCTTCTATCGCAGCTGAAAAATAATCTGATAAATTAATCAGATCAAAAACCCGCGATTTTCGCGGGTTTTTTTTATTAAATCTAAACCCCTTCATGCACCTACATAACCCAATACGCAACATAAAACCTTTTGGTTAATTCGCTCACTGAAGCGGAAAAAGTGTGCTTTTAGGATTGGATAAAAGTCAGAGATTTTTTAAAAAGCAACTCAAACATGATCCAACAGTTGTCTAAGTAGCCCGCTGATAAATTAAGCTTTATACACTATTCATAGTATCGATAGCCCAATCTGAAACATCATATTTATCACTGAAAAATCCCATTTATAGATATGCTTTGCACCATCATATAGAAGATAAAACCGATCTAAACAACCACAATATAGGATTTAATTAATAAAAAAAACTTCTAGAAACACCAATTCACCCTACTAAAGAAGATAAAATGACACAGGCTAACTTGGACTATATTTAAAAAAAATCAATTCATTCAACAATTTCAGATTTGACTTGTGAAAATTTGCCTAAACTGCAAGCTGTTTATTAAACAAATGCTTTGAAGGACGAGAACAACTTAGGCATTCAACATAATATTTAAGTGGTGACTTTAATAAAATCTCGCTCACCGCATTCGACTCATTTACCCAAGCAAACGATTTATTCGTGCCAAGAATGGCATTCCCTTTTATGGAGTAGATATAGAGTTTATTTACGTTAGGTGTTAAGTCATTTGCTGCCAAATATTGTTCAAGCGTGCATGATTGATCGTAATCAACAGACCATTTTTCAGAAAACCACAGCTGTAATAGCTCACCCAAAACCAGATGATGTTTTTTAAAAGGAAATACATCAATTACCGCGCCCTCTACTTCAATAAAATAAGAACTAGGCGAATTCAAGATAGACAGGTAATTTTGTTTATAGAATTCAAGATTGGAAAAGATCTGAGAAATGGTAAGCGTATTCATTCGCTTTCTCCTATTTTAGCCATTTAGTGCTGGCAAGTTGGTATAAATCCACACTGCTTAAAACTCTGTTTCAAGCGCTCTGTTGTTAAATAAATCTAACAAGCTCATTCTAAATTGGCAAGTAAATTTTAAAAAAACATTTTATTTGAGCAAATAAACAACATGCGGCTCAAAAGTGACAATTGTATGGCAATTTACACTTGACCCAATCTTAAATCCCCTTATAATCGCATTCAGATTCTCCAATAGCTCAGTCGGTAGAGCGACGGACTGTTAATCCGCAGGTCCCTGGTTCGAGCCCAGGTTGGAGAGCCAAATACTAAAAAGCCCAAGCATTTAAGACTTGGGCTTTTTTTATGCAAAAAAAATCCCCCACTTGGGAGGATTTTCTCAACCATATTTTAAGCTGCTTTTGCTGGAACTCCACTGTGAAAACGGAAGGTTTCATCAGGTGTTAAGATGAGTTGCTTTTCAACTTCACGAATGTGCTCTATACGACTTTGAATATCCTCCTCAGGATCTTTCAATTTCGCAGTTTTAGCCACATCCAGAGCTAGAGCCAAATAATCCTCGTAATGGCGTGATTCAGATTTTAGTAAGTAGCGATAATAGCGCCCTAATTCCTCATCGACTCTAGGCGCTAATGCATAAAAACGTTCACATGAGCGTGCTTCCACAAACGCACCAATAATTAAAACATCAATTAGCGCTTCTGGTTCATACGTCCGAATTTCTTTGCGTAAGCCACCCGCATAACGCCCAGCACTTAAACCGACCCATTGCTGCCCGCGCTTGTTCATAAACTCTAAAACCTGCTCATAATGCAGCATTTCCTCACGCACTAATTGAGCGAGCTTAACTTGTAAATCTACAAAAAAGCTGTATCTAAACATGAGATTCATGGCTGTACTGGCTGCTTTCTTTTCACAGTTCGCATGATCTTGCATCAAAATATCAAGATTATTTACAGCCTCATCTAACCAAGCTTGTGGAGTTTCGCAACCAAGGAAGCTTATGACAGGCTTCATTAATTCATCATAATCAATATTTGACATAGTACTCATCAATCTTATCGTGCAGCTTTGATTGCTGCTTTCATATCTTGAACTGCTTGCGTAAGTCCTTTGAAAACAGCATCGGCAATCAGAGCATGTCCAATATTCAATTCGTGTATTTGAGGAATTGCTGCAATAGGAGCAACATTGTCAAGATTAAGTCCATGCCCAGCATTTACGACCAAACCTTTAGCAGCAGCGTATTCTGTTCCACGGATAATACGTTGTAACTCTACCTGCTGTGCTTCTTCTGTTTCAGCATCTGCATAAGCACCTGTATGAATCTCAATAGTTGGCGCACCACAGGCAATTGCAGCATCAATTTGTTCAATATCAGCATCGATAAATAACGATACATCACATCCAATCGCTGCTAATTCCTGTGTAGCAGACTTAACAGCCACAAAATTACCAACAACATCTAAGCCACCTTCGGTCGTGACTTCTTGACGCTTTTCAGGCACAAAACACACGTGATGCGGCTTTATTTCTTTAGCAAATGCCACCATCTCATCTGTCACTGCCATTTCAAGGTTCATGCGTGTTTTAAGTACAGGGCGCATGCGACGGACATCATCATCATGAATATGACGACGATCCTCACGTAAATGTAATGTAATGCCTTCAGCCCCTGCCTCTTCACAAATTAGTGCTGCCTGTACTGGATCCGGGTAGCGTGTGCCTCGAGCCTGTCTTAGAGTTGCAACATGATCAATGTTCACACCAAGCAATGCAGCCATAACATTTTCCTAATTTGATTTTGATTGAGCGTTTTGAATCCACAATTGACGACTTTTTAGTGGGCGATCACCCAATAATGAAGTAATCATTTGACGATATAATTTATTCAGTAATTGTAACTGTTCAACGTTGAAATCTGTACCATTTTCATAATTTATCATGCTGCGAATTTGCTCACCTGTCAGTGTAGCGGCACTTGAATACTGAACTGGTATGAAGCCTTCGTTTAATTGAAATTGATATTTTTGTGAAGTTAAAATTTCATTTTGGTGTGCATCTATCGAGTAATCAATCGCATAACCAAGCTCTTCTAGAAGTACGTATTCAAATTGACGAAGAATTTGCTTCAAGAATTCGTTAGGATTTGAATGTTGAGCTAATTTTTGTAAACTTTCTAATGTCTTGTGGTACTGTGCAAAAGTATCTGGCATTGCCTCTTCTAATGGACATAATCTCAATAAGATTTCATTTAAATAAAATCCTGAAAAGAATGCATCTCCATGAAAAAAAATAGGATGATTAACAATTTCTAATTTTGTGAAATTTTTTAATTCAGACTTACCTGTCGCTTGGAGTGCGATAGGCTGATATTGCGGTGGTGGAGGTTGTCTTAGTATGCCGTCAACTCGTCCATACTCTTCAGTGAATAAATGGACAATATGACTCCGCTCTCGATACTTTCGATGATGGATTAAGTATCCATGCAAAAGTTCATTTCGCATCGACTAATCTTATTATTTATCTTTCTTTAGTTCTTTTTCATCATCGTCATCACCATCGGGAATAACAGCCCCAACTACTGCTGCAGTACCTTTGACGACTCCTTTGGTGGTTTTATACGCAACTTTTACAGGAACTGTGACAACTTTATGAATGCAACCTTGTAAAACCAAAGCACATACAATTATCGCAACCATCTTCATCATCATCAGCTCCTATAACCGTTTAATCCTTAGATATCACTATACCCTAGGCTTTTTAATGCACGCTCATCATCAGACCAACCGCCTTTGACTTTAACCCAAAGGGTGAGCATGATCTTTTCTTCGAACATTTTTTCCATATCAGCACGTGCATCCATACCAATTTTTTTCAACTTTGATCCTTTTTCACCGATGACAATGGCTTTTTGCCCAGGGCGATCAACAAAAATCGTAGCATCAATATAGGTACAAGCAGGCTTCATACGACCAGTTTTCTCATTTAAAGTCGCTTCTTCTGTTTTAAACGATTCAATTTGAACCGTTAAATCATATGGAAGCTCTTCACCCAGTTGACGCATGATTTTTTCACGAATAATTTCAGAAGCTAAGAAGCGTTCAGAACGATCTGTGAGTTGATCTAGTGCATACAATGGTGGTTGAAACGGTAAGTATTTTTCGATCGTATCTCGAAGATGATCAAGGTTAGCGCCACGCAATGCCGATACCGGAACGATCTCAGCAAAATTCATTAATTTAGTACGTTCTTGAATTAGTGGTAATGCCTGATTTTTATTCTCAAATGTGTCCAATTTATTAATGACCAAGATGACAGGCATTTCGGCATTTTTGAGCTTCTCAAGGACTAATTCATCATTTTGAGTCCATTTGTCAGCGTCTACAACAAACAGTACCAGATTTACATCACGCAAGGCTGAATGAGCTGCACGATTCATCATTTTATTGATAGCACGGACTTCTTTCTTATGCATTCCAGGGGTGTCAACAAATACTGCCTGAGATTTCTCACGCGTATCAATGCCCACAATCTTGTGTCGAGTTGTTTGAGGCTTACGAGACGTAATCGAAAGCTTCTGACCCAAAATATGGTTCATTAATGTAGATTTACCTACATTCGGACGACCTACAATTGCTACAAAGCCACTTTTGTAGTCTGAGGGAATTGTAGTACCTTGAGAACTAAAAAATTGATTGATTAAATCATTGCCGCTGTCTTGCGACTCGTGATCAGCATCGATGTGATCGGAATGAGTAGTCATGAAGACTTTTGCTCCAAAAATTTTAAAATTTCCGCCGCTACTGCTTGCTCAGCAAAACGACGACTTGAACCCTCACCCATACATTTTGGCAAGCCTTCAACCATACATTCCACTTTAAAATGTTGGTTTGGTGCATCACCCTGAATATCAACAACCTCATACACTGGGAGAGGTTTTTTACGAGCTTGAAGATACTCTTGTAAACGGGACTTAGGATCTTTCAATTGATCTGTTGGTTCAATATGATCTAAATAAGGTTCATACCATTTCAACACAATTGATTCTAACAACTTTAAATCTTGGCTATCAGTATAGATTGCACCAATAATCGCTTCGACTGTGTCAGCGAGTATCGACTCTCTATGATGACCACCAGATTTTAATTCACCAGTACTGAGTATTAAACTCTGACTAAGTTTCAAATCTGTTGCAATTTTGCCTAACGCTTCTTGTCGAACCAAAGTAGCTCGCATACGCGTCAGACGACCTTCGTTTTCATGTGGATAAGCATGATAAAGGTAATTGGCAATAATCATACCTAACAATGAATCGCCTAGAAACTCTAGGCGTTCATAGTTATGTTTATGGCTAACCGATCGGTGTGTCAACGCAAGTTGAAGTAATTCAATTTTCTTAAACTGATAACCGATGCGACTCAGTAAGCGAGAATCACTTACTTTGAACTGACCTTTGATCAAAACTTTTCTCGAATGTGAGGACTAAATCAATATTAAATAAGAATGGCTTTCTTACTTCATATTTCTTTGTCACTTGTAAACCTTGTTTAGATTTGACAGTCGCAATATCTTTGAACTCAATGTCACGGATATTGTTCATGCTAAACTTCTGCCCCATTGTTGAAGCAAACTGTTGTGGTGTTGTCGCCTTTAAGCTGATTGCAACTTGTTCTTCAATCAATTGATTGATTAGTCGGTCATCCCAATAAGGCTGCCACAATGTTACGAGCACTTTAAGTCCAAATGCCGCAACAATTACCCCTAATAAAATCGCTGTATACGATGCACCACGTTGAGTGTTACGCATTTTTTATTATCCATATATTTGAAGATTACTGAATTTGACCATTACGACTGAATGATGGCAATTTCAAACCAGCTTCTTTATGCATCCATACATAAATTGCTTGTCCTGTTAAATTTGCCTCAGGTACGAATCCCCAGATTCGACTATCAGCACTCTGATCACGGTTGTCACCCATGGCAAAATAATATCCTTTCGGAACAGTTACTTCCCAGCTTTGACCATTTGTTCTCACAAAGCGATCATTCGCAGTGGCAACATAAGGAAGATCTTGTTTGGTTTGTGCATAATTGAAATGCGCAATAATCGGGTTTTGACCTTCCAAATTACGAACCAAATACTTATGATCACCTAAAGTTTCATAATGATAAATTGAATTTGGCGTGTCTGAAACATCTTTTGCACGATTAAATTCAGCCGGTTCCGTTACAACTTTTTCACCATTGATGGTTAATTGATTATTCTCAAAAACGATATGATCACCAGGTAAACCAATAATACGCTTAATATAGCTAATTGATGGGTTTGGTGGATATCTAAATACCGCCACATCACCACGTTCAGGCTCATTGACATTCAAGACTTTGGTGTTGCTAATCGGTAAACGAACACCATATTGATATTTGTTCACCAAGATATAATCACCCGTTTCCAATGCCGGAACCATGGATTCAGAAGGAATATTATAAGGTTCAAAGAAGAATGAACGCAGCACTAACACAACTGCAAGTACAGGCCAAAAATCATATGCCCATGTAATAATGAAATTTTCATTCCCTTTTCCTTTGGTTGCTCTTTGTTTGAGCACCAATTTATCCAGCAACCATAATCCAAAAAAGATTAGGGTTGCTGGTACGAGAATGAGGTTAAAATCAAAATCCATGGGATATTCCTTGTTGTTATCGCTCTACTTTTAAAACAGCTAAGAAAGCTTCTTGTGGGATCTCTACACTACCCACCTGCTTCATACGTTTCTTACCTTCTTTCTGTTTAGCGAGAAGTTTCTTCTTACGTGAAACGTCACCACCATAACATTTTGCCAATACGTTCTTACGCATTGCTTTTACTGTTGAACGCGCGATAATTTGAGCACCAATCGCAGCTTGAATCGCCACATCAAACATTTGACGAGGAATCAAATCTTTCATTTTTTCTACAAGTGCAATACCACGATGACGCGCATCTTGACGGTGACAAATCATTGCCAATGCATCGACTTTTTCACCATTGATCAAGACATCTACTTTTACAAGAGAAGAAGACTCAAAACGGACGAAGTTGTAATCTAATGATGCAAAACCACGTGAACATGATTTCAATTTATCGAAGAAATCCATCACGACTTCAGCCATTGGTATCTCAAATGTAATGGCTACTTGGTTTGCCATAAACTTCATATCTTTTTGAACACCGCGTCGTTCAACACACAACGTCATTACATTACCAAGATATTCTTGTGGCACAAGGATATTACATTCTGCAATCGGCTCTCGAAGATCCTCTACAGTAGATCCATCTGGCATTTTTGATGGACTGTCGATATAAACTGTCTCACCACTTTTCATGACAGCTTCATAAATTACAGTCGGTGCCGATGAAATCAGGTCTAGATCATATTCACGCTCTAAACGCTCTTGAACAATCTCCATGTGCAGCATACCCAAGAAACCGCAACGGAAACCAAATCCTAATGCATCTGAACTTTCAGGTTCAAAGAATAATGCTGAATCGTTAATTTGCAATTTTTGTAAGGCTTCACGGAAAGGTTCAAATTCACTCGAATCAATTGGGAATAAACCAGCATATACCTGTGGTTTAACTTTTTTGAATCCAGGTAAAGTTTCTACTTCCGGCGTTGTAGCAAGTGTAATCGTATCTCCAACTGGCGCACCAAAAATATCTTTGATACCAGCAATCACAAAGCCAACTTCACCTGCTTCTAAAATATCAGTTTCTGTATGTTTAGGATTAAAAATACCGACAGAGGTAATGATGTGCGTTTGACCTGTTGATTTCATCAACATTTTATCGCCTTTACGCACCCGACCTTGCTTAATACGAACTAAGGATACAACACCTAAATAGTTGTCAAACCATGAGTCAATAATTAAAGCTTGAAGCGGCGCTTCACGGTCCCCCGTCGGAGCAGGAATGGTATTCACAAGTGTTTCTAAAACACCTTCGATTCCTAATCCAGTTTTAGCTGAACACGTAGGTGCTTCAGTTGCTTCAATTCCGATAATGTCTTCAATTTCTTGAATAACACGCTCTGGTTCAGCTTGAGGTAAATCAATTTTATTAAGTACTGGAAGAACCTCAAGACCTTGCTCAATAGCTGTATAACAGTTTGCAACTGACTGAGCTTCAACACCCTGAGCTGCGTCAACAACTAAAAGTGCACCTTCACAAGCAGCAAGTGAGCGCGAAACTTCATATGAGAAGTCAACGTGCCCAGGTGTATCAATAAAGTTCAGTTGATATTCTTCGCCATTTGGGTGTGTATAATAAAGCGTCACAGATGCAGCTTTAATGGTAATCCCGCGCTCACGCTCAAGCTCCATTGAGTCTAGAACTTGCGCTTGCATTTCGCGATCTTGCAAACCACCACAGGTCTGAATAAAACGGTCAGCTAAAGTTGACTTCCCGTGATCAATGTGAGCAATGATCGAAAAGTTACGTATATTTTTGATATTTACGGATTTTTTAGCTTGCGCCATGGGTTACCTTGAACAATAAATTGCGCTATGCATGAAATAAAAACTACATAGCAAAAGCTGTTTAACAAATTGCGGACGATTATAGCAGATGGATTTTTCAAAGTATTCATAATAATGAACACCATGTGGTGAAATATTTAATTCGTTCGACTCAAGCAATTCTTTAGTTAGCGGGTAAAGAATAATCTTGAGTGAAATCCAAAGGATTTACTACCTCAGAAATAGGCTGATAAGCTTGAGTAAATGTTGGAGATAATCGTTTAGGTCTGCCTGTCGCAATCTCTACACAGGCCCATTTGGTATTTCCCACAAATAATAATGATTGGTCTGAAGGTCTAAAAAAAGCGTACTGACGGAATGAATACATCGCATTCAAATCATTAAGCCAAGTTCTTAAAATAATTTCATCATTTTCAAAACACGCCTTTCTGTAATTCATGTGATGCTCAACTGCAACCATGGCATGTTTGAGTTCTAGATATTGCTCAACCCCTAAACCCAGTTGTTCAATATGTGCTGTTGCAACATCTTGCATCCATTTTACATACACCACATTATTCACATGACCTAAAATATCAATGTCTTGTGCTGTTGCTTTTATTTTAAGGTCAAAGATTGTACTCACTGTATTCCCTTGTATTGCGTATTCATCATCAACATTCGAAAAGAGTTTAATATAATTTTAGGGTTAAATAAAAAAGACCTTGCTGTCGCAAGGCCTTTTATTCAATTCATGTTTACTTGATTCTCAATCCGATCATGGCATTTCGCCCTTCACGGATGATACCCACTCGTGCAACTGTATTCGTTTTAAGATTAGCCACCGCTTCCACAAAATCTTGTGTTGTACTTACATTCTTACCATTAATCGAGGTGATCACATCACCAGCCATAATACGAGATTGTGCCGCCAAACCTCCGCGTACAACCTCTTGAATGTAGACACCACCTTTAACACCAAGACGTGTTTTTTCAACAGGTGCAAGTTCGCGAATCGCAACACCTAGTGTAGGTCCGCGTTTTTTGGCTTCACTTACATTTTGCGCTTGTGCTGGTGTTTCATCTGGTGCTGATGCAAGTGTTGCTGTAATCGTACGTACACGTTCATCACGCAATATTTCTAACTGAATTTTTTGATTTGGCTGTGTTCTATTTAAGTAATTTAATAGCTCACTCGTTCTTGAAATTGCAGTTCCGTTGTACTTCAAAATAATATCATTTTGCTTTAAGCCAGCGCGCTCTGCTGGGGAATTTGGCGCAATTTCTGTGATTAAAGCACCTTCAGGTTTTGGTAGTTTATAAGCTTCTGCGAGGTTACGATCAATCTCTTGTAAATGAATACCAAGATATGAGCGAGTAACTTTACCATTTTTCTTTAATTGATCCGCCACATCCATGGCTACATCGATTGGAATGGAGAACGACAATCCCATATATCCGCCAGTACCACTGAAAATACGAGAGTTCACACCAATCACTTGACCTTGTTGATTAAACAATGGTCCCCCAGAGTTACCAGGGTTTAATGCGACATCGGTTTGAATAAACGGAACTGATGTTTCACCCAACATATTTCTTGATTTGGCACTGACAATCCCTGCAGATGCCGAGTACTCAAAACCAAACGGTGAGCCAATGGCGAGAACAGGTTCCCCAACTCTTAATTGGTCGATATTCCCCGTTGAAAGTGCTGGGTAGTTCGTACCTTCAACTTTCAGTAATGCCACATCAGTACGTTCATCACTACCAATAACTTTGGCATCAATCTCGCGACGATCATTTAACATGATGGTGATTTGTGAAGCATTTTCTACAACATGATGGTTGGTAATCAGGTAACCATCACGGCTAATAAAAAATGCACTTCCAAAACCCGTTTTCTCTTGAGGAGCTTGGCGCTGCGGAATAATAATTTGATTGCCGAAGAATCGTTTCAGTAGTTCAGGTACTTGTTGTTGAAGAATTTCTTCTTGTGTCATTTTCTTAACAACATTCACGCTGACGACACCCGGACTTACTCGCTCTACAAGATTTGAAAAGTCAACAGTAGCCGCCGCTTGAGTTTGTACTGCCGCAGTAAAGACTGCAGCAAAAAGTCCTGATGCTATAACGCGATTTTTCATGTTAAGTGAACTCTCATTTATGATTCTTGGATAAAATAATTTTTAGCACAATCAAAATTCTCTGTGCGTAAATAAATGTTTCTATATTAATAGAAAACAATACTTTACTTAAAATATGATTAAAAACTAATAGTTCAAGTGCATAAAAAAAAAATTGATCAATCAAACTCTTGAATTTTGCTTTGAAAAAGAGCCATATTAACGCACTTTTAAAATTCAGTTTGCGAATGGAAATGCCGAAAAATACAAGTACGCATCAATTTGATGTGATTATTGTGGGCAGTGGCGGTGCGGGTTTAAGTCTAGCACTCTCATTACCTGATCATTTTAATATCGCAGTGTTAGCAAAATCTCATTTGAAAGATGCCAGCACGTATTATGCACAAGGAGGCGTTGCAGCTGTTCTTGATGAGGCTGATTCTATTCAACAACATATTGATGACACGCTCATTGCAGGTGCTTATCTCTGTGAAAAACAAGCTGTTCAACACACGGTTGAAGGAGGAAAACCCTCTGTTGATTTTTTACTGAAACAAGGCGTTAAATTCACACTAGATGATGAAGATAACTTGCATCTCACACGTGAAGGTGGGCATTCTCAGCGCCGCATTATTCATTCCGCAGACGCAACAGGGAAAGCAATTTCAACCACTTTAGTTGAACGGGCACAAGAAAAAAACAATATTCACATCTTTGAAAATTACATTGCGATTGACCTCATTACAGCGCATAAGCTGGGGCATTTGAATCAGGAAAATCGTGCTTTAGGCTTATATGCTTTAGATGAGCAAACCGAGCAAGTGCATACTTTCTTAGCACCATTTACTGCACTGGCATGTGGCGGTGCCATGAAAGCATATTTATATACCTCTAACCCTGATATCGCTACAGGCGATGGTATTGCAATGGCATATCGTGCTGGATGCCGCGTCGCCAATATGGAATTTAATCAATTCCACCCAACCTGTTTATATCATCCTCAAGCACGTTCCTTCTTAATTACTGAAGCAATGCGTGGTGAAGGCGCTTATCTTCGTTTACCTGACGGCGAACGCTTCATGCTTCGTTTCGATGAACGTGCAGAGTTAGCACCACGTGATATTGTAGCTCGAGCTATCGACTACGAAATTAAAAGATTGGGTATACGACATGTATGGCTAGATATTACCCACAAAACCCCTGAGTTCATTAAAGAGCACTTCCCCACTTTGTATGCTCGCCTACTCGAGCTGGGTATTGATATTACCAAAGATATGATCCCAGTTGTGCCAGCAGCGCACTACACCTGTGGTGGTGTCGTAGTCGATGAACATAGTCAAACGGACATTCAAGGTCTATATGCGATTGGTGAGACGTCTTATACGGGTTTACACGGCGCCAACCGTATGGCAAGTAACTCACTTTTAGAATGTTTTGTTTATGGCATGAGTGCAGCAAAGCATATTCAAGATCAACATCAAAATATTATAGATCACTATGAAGTTCCTGAATGGGATGCTTCTCAAGTCATGAATCCTGATGAAGACGTTGTCATTTTGCAAAACTGGGATGAGTTACGTCAGACCATGTGGAACTATGTAGGTATTGTACGAACGACCAAACGTTTAGAACGTGCATTACATCGCGTTGAAATGCTGAAACATGAAATCACCGAATATTATCAAGATTATCATGTCAGTAAAAATCTAATTGAGCTTCGTAACCTTGTACTCGTTTCTGAGATGATTATACGTTGTGCGATGCAAAGAAAAGAATCACGCGGATTACATTACACTTTGGACTATCCTGAGCCTTCGCAAGAATTACGAAAAACCGTACTCACCCCACCAAATTTTGAAGTGGAAACACCTTTAGTTGAGGTTTAAGTTCAAAATAAAAAAAGCGAGTTCATACTCGCTTTTTTATGCCCTTTTGGGAGGAATTGAGTAAGTCCCAGTAACGTGAGCTATCGGCTCATCATCCCCAATAGAGTACAAGTAAACCTCTCCGACAACTAGAGTTTTGCCAACTTTCATTAATTTACAAACACCCTTGATGTCACAACCACCTTTCGGTTTTTTAAGAAAGTTTATATTCATATTGGTCGTCACTGTAAGACCTACAATACCAATTTCTCCCAGTATTGCGATATACAATCCATAATCGGCTGCTGTCATCATAGTCGGACCTGAAACTGTCCCTCCAGGTCTTAAATCATTTTCATCAACATGATAAATGACTGTAGCACCACGTGGCTCTACTGACACTATTTCACATTTTTGGAGACTTTGTGGAAATTCGGTTTGTAGGAATTTGAATATTTCTTCTTTATTACTGATCATATTGAGTCTAATCGTTTTTCCATAAACAATGACTCAATATAAATCATATTTGCTTTTTTAATTAGCACTTATGCTCAGCTTTCCATGAACTAATTCGTTCAATTGCATCATTAAATACTTGCTCAGGACTTTGTGTTGCATCAATACGCTTAACACGATTCGGCTCTAACTGATGCAATTCAGCAAATCCTGCACGTACTTTTTCAAAAAAAGCTGCTTTTTCTTGTTCAAACCGATCCAATGCTCCACGCGCTCGTGCTCGTTGCATCCCGAGTTCTGTCGGAGCATCCAACCAAAATGTCAGGTCTGGCATTTTTAGGACAAAGTTTTGGTTTAAAAGCGCTAATTTTTCACGGCTTAATCCACGACCTGCACACTGATACGCGAAACTGCTATCACAAAATCGGTCACATAACACAATCGAACCATTTTCAAGTGCAGGTATTATGACTTGTTGCAAATGTTGCGCTCGAGCTGCGTACATTAATAATAGTTCAGTATCATTACTCATTCTTTCTTCATGATTCACTGTCAGAAGTACGGAACGAATTTGCTCAGCGAGCGGAGTACCACCTGGTTCACGAGTTAGAACAACTTGCTTTGATTGCTCAAGGAAGTAGTCACGAATTTTATGAATCAATGTCGTTTTACCAACACCTTCTGTGCCTTCAAAGCTAATAAACACGTCTATTTTACCCCTTACTTTTTAGATCGAATCACAGCAAGATATTCTTGAACAGCGCGATTATGGTCATCTAGATTGGTACTGAATTTGTGACCTCCATTTCCAGTCGCCACAAAATAAATATAGTCAGAATGATCTGGATGCATTGCCGCTTCGATCGCTTTATCACTTGGTAATGCGATCGGTGTTGGTGGCAATCCGTAATTCGTATAAGTGTTATATGGTGTTGGCGTTTTTAAATCTTTACGGGTAATGTTACCCGTATATTGATCGCCCATACCGTAAATCACGGTTGGATCAGTTTGTAAACGCATACCAATTTTTAATCGACGAACGAATACGCCCGAGACTTTATCTAACTCATGATCAACATTGGTTTCTTTCTCAATGATTGATGCCATGATGAGCGCTTCATATTTATTTTTATACGGCAAATCAGAAGCTCGATTTTCCCAGGCTTTATCTAGCGCCTTCATCTGGTGTTGATACAAATCAGTTAAAATTTTACGATCTGTTTCACCCTTTGCAAAAAAATAAGTATTTGGCGCAAACAATCCTTCTGGATGTGAAAATGGAATATTCAATTCCTTTAATATTTCTGCATCGCTCAAATGAACCAGCTCTTTCGTCACCAATTCATCATTCTTAAGCGCATTTTTTAACTGCTTAAATGTTGCACCCTCAATGACCAAAATTCGATTCAATTGTGCATTTTCAGAATTTGAAATCATGTCTAGAACTTGACGGACACTCATTCCCTCTTTGACCTCATAGACTCCAGCTTTCATGCTGTCATGAATCATGAATCGTTGATAAATCTTTAAAATAATGGGAAATGAAACTTGTTTATTTTTAGCTAAACGATCAATAAATTGTGAGTAAGTATCACCATGATTAATCGCGAGCATTTGCTTTTTACCCTCTACAGGATAATCCTTCCATAGACTTGCAGATAGAATCATGGTTGCAAGCAACATTAGACCTGCAATAATGAATAAAAGCGCTTTAGGTTTAAAGGATGTCTTGCTGTTCTTTTTCTTTGTTGATTTCTGAGGAGAGGACATAAGCTTTAAATCTGATTAAGTTGAAGGTGGTGAAAAAGATCAATACACGCTTGTGTATCTAATCGACGATCATCAAGGCAAGAGGCGATTTTCATTGGGTGGAGCGCATTACAATAAAATACACTTTGAATGTGAAGAAGTTCATTCAAATCAATTACTCTTTTTTGGAACGTTATACCATAATGATTCATACGCTCCAAAATTTCAGCACGCATCACCCCATGAACGCCATTATAACGAAGTTCAGGACAAATCCACGTATCATTCAATCGTATAAAGCAGTTACTGCTGATTCCTTCAACAATATAGCCTTGAACATCTGTAACTAAAGCTTCTTGAAAACCCTTCTCATCAGCTTCCTGCTTTAGTAACACTTGTTCTAACCGATTCAGTGATTTAATTCCCACCAATTGTGGCATGGTTAAACCCATTACTCGCTCAAGTAAACCACTCTCAATGACTTCATAGTGATGATCAGTCACGTTTTGCGGATAATAATACAACCAAAGATCTGCTGAATGATGAGGTAAACTGTATCCTCGTTGCCCCTCGCCTCGACTCAGTACAATTTTAATCGTCCCGTTTAATTGATCATACTTTTGCTGTAAATACTGGATAGACTCAGAAATATAGTCAAGATTAGCTTGAAGTGACAATCGCTCAATGGCGGTATTCAATCTTTTTAAATGACGTTCAAATAATTCAATTTTATTATTTCGAATTCTCGCCGTGGTAAAACAGCCATCTCCATAATGGAAGCCTCGATCAAAAATAGATATTGCATCCATTGGCTTGGCATTTTTTAAACAGATCATTTCAAGCAACCTCATTCCGTTCTCATAGTGTAAAAAGTCACTCACAAAATGAATAGCTGTTTTGATCATAACTTTTTCATTTCTTCTTATTTTTTTATTTTAAAAAATTTCCCTATGCTCAAATCATCAAAAAACGACAAACACATAGGAATAATGATGCGTTCTTTTAAAATTGGGGTCATTGCAGCTTTACTTTCAGTCACTTCTGCTTCTACACTCGCAAAAGATTTTTTAAATGTTTCATATGATCCAACTCGCGAACTTTATGACAACTTTAATAAAGAGTTTGGAGCATATTGGAAAAAGCAGACTGGTCAAGAATTGAATTTTAAACAATCTCATGGTGGATCTGGTAAACAAGCCCGTGCGGTCATTGATGGCCTAGATGCAGACGTCGTGACTCTCGCACTCGCAGCAGATATTGATGCGATTGCTGAAAAAACCAATTTATTACCAAAAGACTGGCAGAAAAAATTCCCACAGAACTCTACACCCTATACCTCAACCATCGTGTTTTTAGTCAAAAAAGGCAATCCCAAAGGGATCAAAGACTGGGGAGACTTGATTAAAAATGATGTTGGAATTATTACGCCAAACCCTAAGACGTCAGGTGGTGCGCGTTGGAATTACTTAGCAGCATGGGCTTGGGCAAAACACCAACCCGGCGGTAACGATGCTAAAGCACAAGAATTTGTACGAAAAATTTATAAAAATACTAAAGTGTTAGACTCTGGTGCACGTGGTGCAACAACAACTTTTGCAGAGCGTGGCATTGGAGATGTACTCCTGGCTTGGGAGAATGAAGCACATTTAGCTCTTCGTGAACAACCTGGAAAATTTGAAATCATTACACCAACACTTTCCATTCTTGCTGAGCCCCCTGTAGCAATTGTTGAGAAAAATGCGCAAAAAGATGGCAACCTCAATGTAGCAAAAGCCTATTTGAATTATCTGTATTCTCCAGCTGGTCAAACCATTGCTGCCAAAAACTTTTATCGACCACGAAATGCAACGGTACTTTCAAAATATCAATCCGTGTTTAAACCTTTAAAATTAGTCACGATTGATAAAGAGTTTGGAGGTTGGACAAAAGTCCAAAAACAACATTTTGATAATGGCGGGATATTTGATCAAATTGTCAAAGCAAACAGTAATAAATAAATTAAGATTTAAGCATTAACTTATCGCTTGCCGATCATATTCATGATCGGCATTTTTTTAACAATACACCTAAATCTTTTTTTTTCATATAAAATTCATTTTTTATTATTTTTTATGCATAAAGATTAGATTTATTCTAGCGCCATGTAACAGAATATTTTCTTTTGAGGTTGCCATGCGCTTTTCAGCTAAATTAAAACTTGGGGTTCTCGCAGCTTTTGTTTCAGCTGCTTCGCTTAGCGCTTCCGCTAAAGATTTATTAAACGTCTCTTACGATCCTACTCGTGAATTCTACGTAGAAGTAAATAAAGAATTTGGTGCGTATTGGAAATCTCGGACTGGGCAAAACGTCAACTTTCGTCAGTCACATGGCGGTTCAGGTAAACAAGCGCGTGCAGTCATTGATGGTTTAAATGCAGATGTCGTGACTCTCGCACTGGCAGCTGACATTGATGCGATTGCTGAAAAAACCAATTTATTACCAAAAGACTGGCAGAAAAAATTCCCACAGAACTCTACACCCTATACCTCAACCATCGTGTTTTTAGTCAAAAAAGGCAATCCAAAAAATATTAAAGACTGGGGTGATTTAGTAAAACCGGATGTGGACATTATTACACCAAACCCTAAGACGTCAGGTAGCGCACGTTGGAATTATTTAGCGGCTTGGGCATGGGCCAAACACCAACCAGGTGGAAATGACGCCAAAGCACAACAATTTGTTCAGCAAATTTATAAACAAACTAAGGTCTTAGATTCAGGTGCTCGTGGCTCAACTACAACTTTTGCTGAACGCGGTATTGGCGATGTTTTGCTTGCTTGGGAAAATGAAGCTCATTTAGCACTGCGTGAACAACCCGGTAAATTTGAAATCGTGACGCCATCACTTTCTATACTTGCTGAATCACCTGTAGCAATCGTTGAAAAAAATGCAGAAAAATCAGGCAATAAATATTTGGCGCAAGGTTATTTGAATTTCCTTTACTCGCCTAAAGGACAACATATTGTCGCAAAGAATTTCTATCGTCCCCGTAATCAAACTGTATTAAAACAATATTCATCAACATTTAAGCCACTGAGATTGGTCACAATTGATCAAGAGTTTGGTGGCTGGGCGAAAGTACAAAAAGCTCATTTTGAGAATAATGGTATTTTTGACCAAATTACCAAAGCAAATAACACAAAAAAATAACCAATGGAGCATGACATGATACATACACTCATTGTACCCGGCGTCGGCGGAAGTGATGAAAATCATTGGCAATCATGGTTGCAACGTCAAGTCATGCCATGCTCACGTGTTCAACAAGATGATTGGAACTTTCCTTTACTCTCAGATTGGATCCATCGTTTTGTAGAAAAAATTTCGCAGATAGATGCACCCGTACAGATTGTTGCACATAGTTTTGGCTGTTTAACGTCTGTCGCTGCTCTGCATCAGTACCCAGAAATAGCACAGAAAGTTAAACAACTGGTTTTAGTTGCACCAGCCAATCCAAGTCGTTTTGGTGAGAATGGTTTTGCTCGTTTGAGTTTGACTGATTATAGTTTTTACTTTCATCAAATTAAGATTAGCGTTCCCACAAAAATGCTCATCAGTGAAAATGATCCGTGGTTAGGTTTTGAGGATGCAAAAAAACTAGCAAAATCATGGGGTGTAAAACCGATTAACTTAGGTCAAGTTGGTCATATTAATGTTGATTCAGGATTTGGACCATTTCCAGAGATCTTCGATTTTTTGATTCATGATAAGCTGTCGAACTATATCAATAGTATTGATAATGGCAAGTTGTATTACAAATTTGCAATTTAAAGTTCGCCACTTATTCTTGATAAATTTTTCAATTCAATTGCTTATTGATTTCGGTAAGCTTTTTCTCTCATTTGAGGAGTAGTCATGTCGCAGCGATCCCGAGTGCTGCCAGGATTTGGTCTATCTCTAGGCTTTACCCTAGCGTATTTATCTTTAATTGTGCTCATACCCTTGTCGGCTGTTTTTATTAAGTCTTTAGGTATTGGCTGGGAAGGTTTATGGGAGATTTTAAGCTCTGAGCGTATCTTAAAATCATTACAACTAAGTTTCAGTGCTGCACTTATTGCTGCCTTCATTAATGTTGTATTTGGCTTATTACTCGCTTGGTGTCTCGTGCGCTATAGTTTCCCTGGTAAACGAATTGTTGATGCATTGGTTGATTTACCCTTTGCGTTACCAACAGCTGTTGCTGGGATTGCATTAACATCTTTATATGCTCCGACAGGCTGGATTGGTCAATATCTTGAACCCTTAGGCATTAAAGTCGCTTATAGTCCTATTGGGATTACATTAGCCCTGATATTTATTGGCTTACCTTTTGTGGTTCGTACAGTACAACCTGTACTGAGTGACTTAGAGACTGAACTTGAAGAAGCAGCGTCAGCATTGGGTGCAAATCGACTGCAAATTGTAACCAAAGTGATTTTACCAATTCTTTTCCCTGCTTTAATCACAGGATTTGCTCTCGCTTTTGCCCGTGGCGTGGGTGAATATGGTTCAGTTATCTTTATTGCAGGTAACCAACCCTTCGAAACTGAAATTGCGCCATTAATGATTATTTCTCGATTGGAAGAATATGACTATGCAGGTGCAACTACGATCGCCGTTGTCATGCTCCTTATTTCATTCGCTATCTTGTTCTTGATTAACTTGTTACAAGCATGGGCGAGTCGTCGTACAGGGAGAACTGCACAATGAGTTTGAATACAAATAGCAATGCTTTAGCGGAAAAATTGCAATCTCGTGATGCGACGCGAGAACCGACTTGGGTTCGTTGGACACTTATTGTCGTTGCCATGATTTTCTTCCTCAGTTGCTTAATCCTGCCTTTGATTTTAGTTTTTGTTGAAGCATTCAAACAGGGTGTCGGCGTTTATACGCAAGCTTTAGTCCATCCAGATACGTTGTCGGCTGTAAAGCTCACCTTACTAACAGCTGCAATTGCTGTACCGCTCAACGTAGTATTTGGTGTGGCGGCGGCTTGGTCTGTTGCGAAATTTAATTTCCGTGGTAAATCCATATTGACCACGATTATCGATATGCCTTTCTCAGTATCACCTGTAATCGCAGGTTTGATGTTGGTATTGATGTTTGGTACTCAAGGTTGGTTCGGTGGATGGCTGATAGATAACGACATTAAGATTCTATATGCCGTTCCAGCAATTGTACTAGCAACCATCTTTATTACAGTTCCTTTTGTGGCGCGTGAGCTCATCCCACTGATGGAAGCTCAAGGTACAGAAGAAGAGGAAGCGGCAATCGTTTTAGGTGCTTCAGGCTGGCAAACTTTTTGGAAAATCACGATTCCAAATATTAAATGGGGCTTGATATACGGGGTTATTCTTTGTAACGCACGTGCAATGGGTGAATTCGGGGCAGTCTCTGTAGTATCGGGTCATATTCGTGGAGAGACCAATACATTGCCACTGCATGTAGAGATTCTCTACAACGAATATACCTTTAGTGCAGCATTTGCTGTTTCATCCCTCTTGGCTTTATTGGCGATTGTGACATTGATTCTTAAAACATGGGTCGAAATTCGCCAAGAGAAATTAAGCAAACGTAATGAAGATTCTACAGTTTAAAGGAAGTATCCGATGAGTATTCAAGTTAAAAATATTGAAAAACACTTTGGTGCTTTCCATGCACTAAACAATATCTCCCTAGATTTTCCTGATGGCCAACTCGTAGCATTATTAGGACCTTCAGGCTGCGGTAAAACAACTCTACTTCGCATTATTGCTGGTCTTGAATCTGCCGACAGCGGTCAAGTGATCCTCGAAGGTCAAGATTCAACGAATGTTCATGTCCGTGAACGTCAAGTTGGCTTCGTATTCCAACATTATGCTTTATTCCGTCATATGACAGTATTTGACAATATTGCTTTTGGTTTACGTGTTCGTCCACGTTCTACACGCCCCTCAGAATCTGAAATAAAAAAACGGGTTACACGACTACTCGATTTAGTTCAATTAGGATTCTTAGCAGATCGTTATCCAGCACAATTGTCTGGTGGACAGCGTCAACGTATTGCACTTGCACGTGCGCTTGCAGTTGAACCTCGTGTACTACTTCTGGATGAGCCATTTGGCGCACTTGATGCAAAAGTTCGTAAAGAATTACGTCGCTGGCTGAGAACTTTACATGATGAACTCCACATCACCTCGATTTTTGTAACCCACGATCAAGAAGAAGCGCTTGAAGTTGCAGATCAAATCATTGTAATGAATAAAGGTAATGTTGAACAAATTGGCTCACCTCGTGAAGTTTATGAAAAACCGGCAACGCCTTTTGTATTTGACTTCTTAGGTCAAGCCAACAAGTTCGAAGGTCATAATCAAGCGGGAATCGTACAGATCGGAAATGATCGCATTCAACTGCCTTTAGCTAAAGATGCACCTGAAGGTAAAGTGATTGCCTTCATTCGACCAGATGAGTTCCAAATTCATGCTCAACCTACAGACAATGCAATTCAAGCAACGTTCTTACGTGAAGTTTGGATTGCAGGAAAAGTGGTTGCCGAACTTCAAGGTCAAGATGGCAATCACATCGAAATTCTACTCACTCCAGATGAAGCTAAACTGCATCAATTCCGCCCAAATCAATCGGTTTGGTTAACGACTAATACATTGCACTTATTTGCACAAGAAAACGCATAAAAATGTGTAGATGGGGCTTTTATATAGCCCCATCATTTTAAAGGTAACAAAGACTATGAACTTTCAACAATTAAGAATTATTCGAGAAACCGTCAGACAAAATTTTAATTTAACGGAAGCTTCCGCTGCCCTTTACACGTCTCAATCAGGCGTAAGTAAACATATTAAAGATTTAGAAGATGAATTAGGCGTTCAACTATTTATCCGAAAAGGTAAACGCTTATTAGGGTTAACTGAACCTGGTCAAGCTTTGCTCGGTATCGTAGAGCGCATGCTGGTCGATGCAGACAATATTAAAAGATTAGCCGATGATTTTAATCGTGTAGATGAAGGTACATTAACCATCGCAACCACTCATACTCAAGCGCGATATGTATTACCACCTATCGTAAATTCATTCAAAAAATTATTTCCGAAAGTTCATTTGATTTTGCAACAAGCAAGCCCAACTGAAATCACTGAAATGTTACTTTTAGGCGATGCAGATATTGGTATTGCGACTGAGAATCTGACTACTGAAGAAAACTTAGCAAGTGTCCCTTTTTATAACTGGAAACACAGTATTATTACGCCTCAAGGTCATCCACTTACTCAAATAGCAGCGCGAGAGATTAGTTTAGAACATTTGGCAGAGTATCCGATTATTACCTATCACGGTGGTTTTACGGGACGTTCAAAGATTGATAAAGCCTTTGAAGACTCAGGACTTGATGTTGATTTAGTGATGTCTGCGCTTGATGCTGATGTAATCAAAACTTATGTGGAATTAGGTATGGGTGTCGGTATTGTCAACGATGTAGCCTACGATACAGAACGAGATCATCGCTTAAAACAAATTGACACTGATTTATTCGGGGTGAATACCACTTGGATTGCTGTACGAAAAGGTCATTTGTTACGTGGATACGGTTACGAGTTTATTTCGCTATGTGCACCTAGTGCTGATATCAAAGCATTAAAACGTGTGGCTTATCCTGAAGATTAATAAGCCACAAATAATAAAGGCGCCTATAGCGCCTTTATTATTAGCATTTACTTGCATAAAAAAACGAGCCGAAGCTCGTTTTTTTTAATAGGATCTTACCAGTGGAAGCTCACACCCACTTTACCAACTGGAAGCCATTCGTATTTATCTTTAGATTCGATTTTGCGCTCAAGATCAGAAGCTGCTAAATCGCCTGTAGCCGTATTTGTGCTACCTACAGCTGCTAATCCTACAGCATCAATGTTTGCTGATGGATTGCCAGTATAATATGCACCAACCTCACCAAACACACCGAAGTTTTTGTTGATTTTTGGTGCAAAACCAAAGCCTACGTATGGAGCAAAGTCATTTTTGTAAGACATTTTACCTTCTACGGAACCTTGACCTGATGGTGCATAATAATTATTGCCATCGATTTTCAAAGTATCGTTATTGTTGTTTAGGCGCTTGGTAACATCATAGTCATTATCGATATATGCTACACCAGCAGCCATATATAGACCTTGAGCCCATGGATTTTGACTCGCGCCCCAAGGACGAATCTCAGCATTTAAGTATGCCAAACTATTATCCATATCTAAATCGTACTTAGTACCGTCAATAGATAAATCATCAGACCAAGAGATATCACCACCGTTGTAACCTAAAGCAAGACCAACGTATGGGTTAGCAGTCCAAAGTAATGCACCACCGTAACCAGTTGTACCAACTTCAGCACGAACACCAGTAGGGATTAATTGATTAGCTTCAAATACATTACCTGTACGTACTACTTGAGTGTCCGCCATAGCGAAGCCTGAAACAGATAATGCTGTTGTAACAGCGAGTAATTTTAACACTTTCATTTTTTTCTCCTCAAAGAAATGAGTTGTTCTTTAATCATTAATGTGTTCGACTCGGAAGCATCTTAATGGAGATTTCAAAGCTGGTTAATATTCAAATTGATGCTTTTTTGTTATTTTTTGATACAATTTTGATTTAGTTGTTGTTTTATAAATAATTTGCACTTAAGTCTTTTATTAACTTTTATTAACATACTTATAAAGATTAGTCATTATTGTCGGACATTTTTTCAGGATTAATTGTAATTTTTATAATCAATTTAGTGTAAAATCTTTGAAATTTTTTTTGGAAGAGAAGATTATGTCTCAGCTTTCGTCAATCATCGAACAAGCGTTTGAAGATCGTGCAAACTTCACAGCTACAGATTGCCCTGCTGAAATTCGCCAAGCAGTCGAGGAAGCAATTGCTGGCTTAGATAATGGTTCATTACGTGTTGCTGAAAAGATTAATGGTGAATGGGTTGTTCATCAATGGTTAAAAAAAGCTGTTCTATTGTCATTCAAACTTAATGATAATAAACCAATCGAATCATGCGATCTCCAATTCTATGACAAAGTAGACACTAAATTTACAGGTTGGACTGAAGAGCAATTTAAAGCAGCTGGTGTACGTGTTGTACCGCCTGCAGTTGCACGCAAAGGTTCTTATCAAGCTAAGAATGTTGTACTTATGCCATCTTATGTCAACATTGGTGCTTATGTTGATGAAGGTACAATGGTTGATACATGGGCGACTGTAGGTTCATGTGCGCAAATTGGTAAAAATGTTCACCTTTCTGGTGGTGTTGGGATTGGCGGTGTACTTGAGCCTCTTCAAGCGAACCCTACGATCATTGAAGACAATTGTTTTATCGGTGCACGTTCTGAAATCGTTGAAGGTGTAATCGTTGAAGAAGGTTCAGTGATTTCAATGGGTGTTTACATTGGTCAATCAACTAAGATTTATGACCGTGAAACAGGTGAAATTCACTACGGTCGTGTTCCAGCTGGTTCAGTGGTAGTTTCTGGTAGCCTTCCTTCTAAATGCGGTAAATACAGCTTATATGCTGCAATTATCGTGAAAAAAGTCGATGCTCAGACTCGTGCTAAAACAAGTTTGAACGACTTATTACGTGCTGACTAATTTTTTTATACTTTATAGTATTTGGAGTACACTCCACATCTCTACGGTTAGTAATAATCGTAGAGATTTTTCTTTTATATAATCTCTATTTTAGTTTGGTTTTGTCGATATGAGTAATTTGCGATCTTCCGCTATTCCTGTTTCTGATCCGTCTACGGGGTTACGTATTACGGAGATCTTCTATTCATTACAAGGTGAAGCCAACACTTCAGGCTTACCTACAGTGTTTATACGCTTAACAGGTTGTCCACTGCGTTGTACTTATTGTGATACCACCTATTCTTTTGAAGGCGGTGAACGTCAGTCTTTAGAGGATATTATCCAGACCACGCTTGATTTTAAAACACCTTATATTTGTGTTACTGGTGGTGAACCATTAGCTCAACCCAATGCATTACCGCTCATGGAGCGTCTAGCAGATTTAGGCTGTGAAGTTTCCCTTGAAACGAGTGGAGCGCTAGATGTTTCAAAAGTGGATCGTAGAGTTTCTAAAGTCCTAGATTTAAAAACACCAACTTCAGGTGAAGACTCACGTAATTTAATGAGTAATTTAGACCATTTAACTCAACATGATCAGATTAAATTTGTCATATGCAATCGTGAAGATTATGAATGGTCTAAACAACAAGTGAATGAATATGAATTGCACAAGCGTGTAAGTACTGTTTGGTTCTCACCTGCGTTTGCTGTAGAAAAAGGTGCTGCAAAGTTACCGCAACTTGCGCGTGATTTAGCACAATGGATCTTAGAGGATCACTTACCAGTTCGTTTCCAGCTTCAATTACATAAGTTGCTCTGGAATGACGAAACAGGTCGTTAAAACGTAAAAAAATAGCTCAAATTAAAACAGTACAGCACTTTTCTGTACTGTTGTTTGAGACAAAATGATCTTTTAGTGTGCTGACACTTTAATGGTCGTGCCATTCAAATTAATCCCTTTCATTGAAATATCCCCAATCTTATTATTTATTGTTGATGCATCCCCAACGCCTACCCCCCATAACATGGCATTAAAACCATTTTGATCTCCAAGACGATTTATTTTGAGTTCCAGTCCATCTGTACGTATCGAACCTGCAACATCAAAATCAAGATTATTGATGCCAAAACGCCCTGGTTGAGTATTTTTTAAATTAATAAATTCTATTCCAAATGCGCCACCACCATCATGATCGTGGACTTTAAAGCCTTCTAAACGTAAACCATCTTTAAATATTCCATTGAGTTTTAAAAGACTGCCTTGAGCTGCTGAACCGAGCTGAATATTGGTAGAGAGATTGGATATATAAAATTTCATATTATCCATAATTTTAACGGGGTCACTATAGCCTCGTCCTGTTGGACTAACTTGACCCGATTTACCCACCCAAATATCACCGGTATTAATAATAATATCTTCAGGAACAAATACACCTAAATTCAGAAAAGGGCCTGAAGTACTACTCCCTCCTTGAGCATCGATTTTTAAGGTAATACTAATATCTGCCGAACCAGAAGAAAGTGATAATGGATTCTTACTACGTCCATTCGCTGTACCGAAAATTAAGGCACCTGCTTTTGTGTTTCCTTCGTTGTAATCTGGCCCGAATCCACTGTTATCGTGCCAAATCAAATCAGCTTGAATGGGTCCACCTGGTAAAAGGCTAATCGTAATACCATCTTGTGCTGCATATGTTGACAATTCTTGATCTGAAAGCTCCTCAAATGCAAAAGAATTTGTACTGATCAACGCAGCAGTGGTTAAAATTAAAGTATTAATTTGATTCATTTTCATTCCGTAAAAATTATTTTTGTAAGTTTTAATCAAGTGTTTGTTAAATTATATTTAATATTTAAACAAAAACAACAACTGTTTAAACTTTATTCGACTCAAAAGAGAGTTTTATCTCATCTTCTAAAACGAACATTTCACTTTCTTTATAATAATCTCATTTAGTTTTGTAACTTCTGCAGATCAATGTATTCAAAAATTTATACCCCATTATTCTTTATATAATCAGTTATAATTCATTTTTTATTTGCTTTAATTTTTTGGAGTTCTCCTATGCGCCCTCGTGCCATTGTATTGTTATCAGGTGGTTTAGACTCAACGACTTGCTTGGCTTGGGCGCAAGCACGCTATGAATGTATCGCTTTAAGTTTTATGTATGGTCAACGCTCAACAACTGAATTGGATGCTGCACGTAAACTGACACAACAAGCAGGCGTTGAACATCGCGTGATTAATATAGATTTGGGTAATTTGGGTGGTTCTGCATTAACTGATCATTCCATTGATGTTCCTGATCAAGAACAAGAAGGAATCCCTGTCACTTATGTTCCAGCACGTAATACGATTTTCCTGTCTTATGCACTTGCAGCAGCAGAAGTGTTTGACGCAGAAGCCATCGTAATTGGAATTAATGCGGTAGATTATTCGGGTTATCCAGATTGTCGACCAGAATTTATTGAAGCATTTGCCAATATGGCAAGATTAGCGACAAAAGTAGGTGTGGAAGGAAAACCTCTTAAATTTGAAACACCTTTACTACAATTATCCAAAGCAAATATTATTCGCTTAGGCATCGAACATGGCGTAGACTACAGTCAAACGGTGTCATGCTATCAAGCAGATGACCAAGGACGAGCTTGTGGAAAATGCGACAGCTGTCGTTTGCGTAAACAAGGTTTTGCAGATGCAGGTGTTGAAGACCCAACTCGTTATATACCGTAATAACAGGGTGCCATATATGAAAAATTTAAAATCAAACATTATTCTTTCAGCCATTGTTTCTGCTGCAGCACTTTTCGGTTCTGCTGCTCAAGCAAATGAGCCGAATAATAAAATGCAGCAAGCCTACAAAAGTACTAACGTAAAATCTGCACTGATTAATGTTTGTAAGGAAGAAACTGCTAAAGGGAATAAGCTTTCTGCTGCTGAAGTCAGCAAATATTGTACTTGTGCAATTGAAGCAGACGGCAAGCTCACTAATGCTCAAAAATGGGAAATCCAAAGTGCGATTAACCAAAAGAAAAGCCCTTCTACCTTAGCTATCGTGAAGAAACAGAACGCTGATCTTCAAGCATGCTTCGGTCCACAGTTAACGTCTAAGCTACAGTCGTTAACAGAGGAAGCAATGAAAGCAGCACAAGCTAAAAAATAATCGCAGTTAACATAAGATAGCCACCTCGTGTGGCTATTTTTTTTGAATTCCCCTATAAATGTAGTGACAACTTTTGAGGAAATTATAATGTCAATGGAAACGATTAGTTTACCCAATCAAACATTCCCAACGACTACAGGTTCTGTGAATTTAACTGAGTTGAATACAGATTGGCTCATCATTTATTTTTATCCAAAAGATTCAACACCTGGGTGTACAACGCAAGCTGTTGGTTTTTCATGTTTGAAAGATCAGTTTGATGCGCTTCATACCACTATTTTCGGTGTTTCTAGAGACTCAGTAAAAGCCCATCAAAACTTCACCGAAAAGCAAGCTTTAACAATTGATTTGATTAGCGATAAAGAAGAAGTGCTTTGCCAACACTTTGATGTGATTAAAGAGAAAAATATGTATGGAAAAAAAGTGATGGGGATTGAGCGCTCAACTTTTATTTTTCATCAAGGCAAGCTCGTTAAAGAATATCGTAAAGTCAAAGCTGCAGGGCATGCTGAACAAGTGCTTGAAGATTTAAAAGCTTTGCAAAGCTAATAAAAAACCCACGATTGACGTGGGTTTCATCTACTTATAATTTTTTTTAACTACAATTAGAAATCAAAGCTTACGCCAATTTTATAGGTACGTCCTGCACCCAATGTGGTAAAGCCACTGTTAAATACACCCGCCCAATATTTTTCATCTGTGACATTGTCAATATTGGCACGGAAAGTCGTATATACACCGCCAAGATTGGTTGTGTATTTCGCACCGATATCGAGTAACGTATAGTCAGGAAGTTCGAGCGTATTAGTATTGTTGAGATATTGGCTATCTACATAGTTAGCACGTGCATTCACACTTAAACCATCCACCGGGAGTTTATACTCAATGCCAAGCCCTGCTGTGAACTCAGGTTGACCTTCTACTGTATTTCCCGAAAGCTCAACTTTTCCACTCATACCTTTGGTATATTCAGCATCAATATAAGCCAAGTTACCCCAAATAATCACATCATCTGTGACATTGCCTGAGAATCCATACTCAAGTCCTTTCGAGGTAGTTTCACCACCATCGGTCGTAATCTGAGTCGATCCATTGATCGGGGTGGCATAAACCTCTGTAAGTGTACTTGGTTTTTCAATTTGATATGCAGCAAGGGTATGTAACCAAGAACCATGTTGATATTTTGCGCCCACCTCATACTGTTTAGTTTGGAATGGTGCAAAAGTTTTACTAAAATTTACATCTGTTTCCGTCGTTACAGTATTGCCTTGAGACAACCCTTCTATATAACTTGCATAAAGCGAGATATCTTCACCCCAAGGTTTGACAACGATGCCTAAACTTGGCGATAGTTTATTTTCACTATAATTATTCTTCGGATTTGTTGGATTATTAATATCAATCTCTTGATAACGTGCACCTAGAATAAATTGCAGTTTATCATTTAACATTGAGATCTGATCTGTCAATGAATAACTGATGTAGTCATTATCTGCGGTTTGAGAAATTGCAGGGACGCTGGGCATAAAACCTGCATTACTTGGGTTATACAAGTTGGTGACAAACTTAGTTTCACCTGCTTTACTGTGCATATTCGTATCTCGATGCAAATAATCCGCTCTAAGACCGACAGTATGGTGAATATCTCCTGTATAAAATGCGCCTTCCAAACCTAAGTTTGCAGTAGTATTTCGTTGGTTCATTTTCACATGATAGTACTGAGAATTTGCATTGCCAGTTTCATCTGTAACAACCAAACGCGTCCCAAATAAATGTCCTTGATACTTCTGTTCAGCAGTGCCAATCCCTGCAATAACTTTTAGATTTTCAAGTAATTTATATTCACTTGATAAGCCCACGTAATTCGCAGATTGTTTACCCCAAAGATTGGGCAAATAATTACTACGTCCATCAGGTGCATCCAATACTTTACCTAACGTGGCAAATGAGACCATAGCTGGCGAGCCACCTTTACGATCGTCTTTAGTAGAATAAGCATCTAAGTTAATTTTTGCTTTATCGGTTGTCCAATCTAGACCCAAGACCGCTGAAATTGTTTCATCTTCTAGGCCATCCACCACATGCTCACCTTGACCATAATTGGCACTTAGACGTGCACCAAATTCTTGATCTTGGCCAAAGCGGCGTGCAACATCGAAACCAGACTTATAAAAGCCTTCCTCTTCAAAATTCGCGGTTACACGAGTTAATTCTTTTTCTGCACGCTTAGTATTAGCGATAATCACACCACCGACACTACCGCCCGGTGCCATACCAGCAATTAATGCATTCGGCCCTTTTAGTACCGTAACTGAACTCAAAATATCAGTAGATACTCGACCTGAAGGCGCCATACCATAAGCCCCATTTAAATTCAGATCATCCCAATTGACATTGAAACCACGGATATTAAAGTTTTCATTGAGATGCCCACTATTGGTCGTGGTACGAACACTTGGGTCGATCTTTAAGACATCCATAATGGTATGCGCGTGTGCATCTTGAATGGCTTGATCGCTGTAGTTACGGATGGTAAACGGCGTGTCTAACACATCCTTTTCACCTAAAATATTCAGTGTAGCTTTTTTTTTCAGTTTACCTGTGACATCGGTTTCTTGTGAGTCTGCTTTTACTACAATAGTTGCCAATTGTGTTGGTTCTTGCGCAACTGCAAAACATGGTATAGAAACTAAAGACAAAAATAATAGATTTCTTTTCACGTGGATGCCCTCTTATATACGGTTTTGGGCACATCATACACAATTTAAATGATAATGATTTTTATTTATAATTAATTTATCATTAATATTTACTTTTGTTTTTAACTAATTCACAGTTATATTCGATCATATTACAACCTTAGAAAAGTATCTCGTCCAACTTATTCAGAGCGACTTAGTTTGAAAATTTAAATAAGCATAAATATCAAGTTATCGATCGAAGCACAGTGGATCTAGCCATGAATAATCTAAGACAGTATTAATTAAAAATTTTAAATATGATCAAAAATTATGAGGTGGTTCTTAGAGTTACAGATGCTGTGATCAAACATTTGGAAAATAAAAGTTATCTTTTAAAAGGTTTTTTGCACAACTCCATGCTTAAATTTCTAGTTAACTAATTAAATGATAGGCGATGTACCACATGATTAAAGCAATCAAAATATCCAAAACTTGCCATGCGCGGGGATTGTGAAAGTAAGCTGATAGATATTGCGCACCAAAACCCAAACTAAAGAAAAATAACCATGATGCCGTGATCGCACCGATGGCAAACGATATTAAGTGATCTTCAAATTGCGTCGATATTGCGCCTACAAGCACGACAGTATCTAGATACACATGGGGATTCAGCCATGTGAATGCCAAGCAAACGAGAATAATTTTAAACCATGAAACAGCCGTATGATGATCAAGACACATCGATTTTTTGGTCGAAAATGCTTGATAAAAATGATGGACACCATATATCACTAGAAATGCAGCGCCACCCCATTGTGCATATGTCATCACTTGTGGATGGACTGAGATAAACTGCCCAAATCCAAATACACCAGCCAAAATTAAAAGTGAGTCTGAAAAGGCGCAAATGAGGCAAATAGACAGAACATATTCTTTTTTTAAGCCCTGTTTAAGCACAAAAGCATTCTGAGCACCTATCGCCATAATCAAACTTAAACTCGTTACAAAGCCATTAAAGAGTACGGATAAAGACATAAAACACCTAATATTTATCATTAGGCGGATTATGAACAATTCAATCTTAAATTGAGTATTATTAAATTAATATTAAGTTCATTAAGTTTTATTAAATCATGATGTTCAATTATAAAGACTGTGTCGCGTTTATCACCGTGGCGGAAACTGGAAGTTTTGATCTGGCTGCTAAAAAGCTTTGTCTCTCTGCGGCTGCAATTACTCTTCGAATCCAACAATTGGAACGGCAGATTGGGCAGACATTAATCCTGAGAGAACGACCTTGTCGTGTGACACATTCAGGTGAAATATTGCTTGAACATTTATTAAGGCAAAAGCGTCAAGAAGAAAATGTTCTGCAACTTATTCAGGGGAAAAATCTAAATTCTGAGTTTTATAAAATTATCATTGGAACGAATGCAGATTCATTAGAAACTTGGCTTTTGCCCACGATTGCTAAACAATTAATAGAGCATAAAATCACAATACAACTTCGAATAGATGATCAGGATCATACGCATCAATTAATGGAATCTGGCTATGTAAATGCGTGTATAAGTGCTGAATCCCAACCTAAGACAGGTTGCCACTCAGAATTTTTGTTCAAGATGCGTTATCAAATGGTATGTACGCCAGAATTCAAAATAACATGGTTTAAAAACGGACTAAATCGCGATTCCTTTCGCCGTGCTCCTGCGGTCATCTTTAATGATAAAGATCATTTACATGAAACGGTTCTATTGAATCAATTTGGATTACCGCAATCTAGTTATCCATATCATTATGTCCCCTCCTCAAAGTCATTTGTCGATGCAATCCAACTCGGCTTAGGCTATGGCATGGTGCCTGAACTGCAAATTCAAGACTTACTCGATCAAGGACTATTGATTTGTTTGTTGCCTGAGGCAACACAAGACGTTGATCTATATTGGCATCATTGGAAACAGCAGTCCCTACAACTCAAACATATTACTGACATACTCATGACACTAAAAAAGCAGTGAGTGAATCACTGCTTTCTTTTCATCGATTTAGTTGGCTTTCCATTGCCCTTCAAGCTTGATATTCACTTTTTCGCCAATTCCACCAATCGCTTTGCGCATACCGAAATCACTCCGGTTGATGACTGTTGAAGATTGTACATTCAACACATTTGGATTCGATGCATTTGGAGTTAAAGTTGTATCAAATGAAACTGGGCGCGTCACACCACGCATGGTGAGTTGTCCATCAAATTTGTATTTATTATTTCCTAAAGCACGAATTTGATTACTTTGAAAGGTCACAGTTTTATATTTGCTTGCATGAAAGAAACTGTCACCAAAGACCATATCCTTTAAAGAGTTTTTGCTCAGTTTAAGGCTATTCACATCCATCACAAATTTAGCTGAACCTTGATTAGGCTGTGCCGGATCAAAACTCATCTGTGATTGATACTTTTGAAATTGCCCATTTACAATCGACATTCCTGCAGATCGGATATCAAAGCTGATCTTACTGCTAGGTGATAGTGTCCATGTTTGCGCTTGAGCAAAAACAGAAGCAGACAATAGCACTGTGGCCAAACTCATTTGTGTAATAGTACGCACGATTTCCCTCGGTTTTCTTGTGTTAAACACAATCATTCAATTGATGCACTCAAACTTGTACTGTCTTGACGTTGGTATTTACTTTTAAGTTGTTGGTAAATTTCTGAATTTTGAAACGCTTGTAAAAATTGAATGGTTCCGTGGGGAAGTTCTTTTTCCATAATTTCCCCCCGATAGTATGCTTCGCGAAGTGGTGTTGCAGAAATTGCACCTTTTAAACTATCGAGTTCCAACATCTCCCACTCTGGGAAAAATTTTAGATAATAGGATGAGTCATCTTTAAAGTGGCCGATTAAGCCAACTTGATCATTTGGCTGTACTACACTCGCCACTAAAGATTTGACCAATTTTTGCCATTTTTCATCATTATAAACATCAATGACGTGTACAAATTTGATTCTTGCCTGTTGATCAAGAGAAAAGTTAGACAAAATCATCTGTTCACGTTCAATGGCTAAAAATGGATTTTTTATATTCCGCTCTAATTGAGCAGAACCAAGCGCTAAAATAACGTTCTGGCTATGCGTCAGCGCAATTTTAATGGTTTCCATATGTGCCAAATGAAAAGGCTGAAAACGTCCGATATAAACCAAATAATCAAATTTATAATTCATCGCCAAGTCACGTTTATGAACTGATCAGTTATGTCACTCTTCGCCAGAATACGACATAATAGATTTCATAAAATCTATATTAATTGAAAGCAAGGATAGTACGATGTCATTAAGTTGTATTCAACAACCTCATGAGCATTTAAATGCAAAATTAGAAGATGGTGTGCTGACCTTGGCGATTAATCGTCCTAAAGCCAAAAATGCATTATACGGCGAATTATACCTATGGATCGCCAAAGCCCTTGATGAAGCAGACAAAGATCAAGCTGTTCGTGTGGTCATTTTACGTGGCGAAGATGCGGATTTCAGTGCTGGTAATGATATGCAAGACTTCATGAAATCTGCGGCGATGAAAGATCAAATTCGTCCAGAAGATGGTCCTCCTTTTGTGCTTTTAAAATCTGCTGCTAAATTTTCTAAACCACTGATTGCTGCGGTACGTGGTGTGGCAATTGGAATTGGCGTAACGATCTTATTGCATTGCGACTTAGTTTATGCAGATAACACTGCTTTGTTCCAAATTCCATTTGTAAGCTTAGGTCTTTCACCTGAAGGCGCATCCAGTAAATTACTAGCACGTCAAGCAGGTCATGTGAAAGCAGCAGAACTTTTATTAACTGCTGATAAATTCGACAGTGAAAAAGCATTGGCTGCAAACTTGATCAACAGTATTGAATCTGACGTTTATGCAATTGCCGCTCAAAAAGCCACTCAACTGGCTTCACTACCACTTGCTTCTCTCGTGCAATCTAAAGCCTTAATGAAACATGATGTTGATGAGATCGTGTCCTGGATTGATCATGAAGCAGTAATCTTTATGGGGCGCGTCGGTTCTCCAGAAATGATGGAAGCTGTACAAGCTTTTATGCAAAAACGTAAACCTGATTTCACACAATTTAATTAAGCTAAAAGATCCGAGTCTCACGACTCGGTGAATACTCTCTATCTAAGGAATGGATCATGACGACTGAAAAAAAACGCTACTACGAACCTGCACCACAAGGCATTGATGTTGAAAATTTCAAAAAGGTCGTGACCAGTCGTCGATCTGTTCGGAAGTTTACAGAAAAACCTATACCGTCTGATATCCTCGATCAATGTTTAGATTTAGCACTCTTGGCCCCTAATTCATCTAACTTACAACCTTGGACTTTTTATGTTGTCCAAAATCCTGAAAAGAAACAAAAGATTGTAAAAGCGTGTCTAAATCAATGGGCTGCGCGCACAGCGGCTGAATTGATTGTCTGTGTCGCACGTACAGATCGAATTAATGAAATGGCAAAGCTGAATATTCAAGAATTTCCATTTCCTGAGATTCCTCCACTCGTCAAAAAATATTACACCTATATTCCACTGAATTATAAAACGGGTTACTTAAATGCTATTGGTAACTTTAAGAAAGTAACTTTCAAAGTAGCACGTACTTTTGACAAACAAATGCCTGTTACCGCTTTTACACCTGCGGATGCCAAACTTTGGGCAGCGAAGACAACTGCTTTAGCCTGTGAAAATCTTGTACTTGCGCTCAGAGCTTATGGATTCGACAGTTGTATGATGGAAGGTTTTGACGAACCTTTAGTATGTAAAACATTGGGGCTCAATACTAAAGAGTTTCCAATTATGGTCATTGGTGCGGGAGAGCGGGCTGAAGATGGTGTGTTCTTCCCACAATACCGTTTCGATCGAGACTTATTTATTCAAAAGATTTGATTGATCATATTGAATTTTGTTTAAAAACAACGTGCGATGAATCCTCATTGAGACTTAAATAAATGAACGAAGCTCAAAAAATAATGAGGATTTCAGAATTAGCTCTCAAATGCTTTTCAGAAAATTTTGAGAGCTATGGAAAAATAATGCATTTTCCCAAGAACTATTGTGAAGAAGCTTCATCGATTCTTCTGCTATTTTTGAGAAATGATGGAATTGATCAATTCGAATTAATTAAAGGTACCGACCTTCTAAATAACCATCATTTTTGGTTACAATCTCATGATTATATTATCGATTTAACTGCCCACCAATTTGAAGGCATTGAATTTCCCTATATTTTTTTAAAGCGAACCGATTATCCATTAACAAATAAATTTGTTGTACAAAAAAAAGTATCGATTGATGATAACTGGCAATACTTAAAAAACTTAACGCATAGAATTAAGAAAATATTTTATGAAAAATATTATGCCTAAGATCAATAAAGCTCTTTGAATCATGAATACATTTTATGTATTCATTATCGATCAATCCATCATAGGTCTAAAAGCTGAATAAACTCATAAGCTGGTTCTTCATAAGGATGACTCGCTTTTAATGCACGTGCCACTTCTATGGCTTTATCTTCAGGCACAATAGTTTCTACACGCCATTCTTCAACTTGTTCAAGCTCTCCGACTTGACCTATAAATGGTTGAGCTCCATTGACAGGTTTAAATTGACCTAAGCCCTTGACCTGCCAAGCGCATTGCTCATAATCACCGATCCCGCCTGCACCTGCTTCAAATACTGCCTGCTTCGTCAACTCTAGATGTGATTCTGGTACAAAATAGATCAGTTTAAGCATGAATAACCTCTTCCACGCTTTTCCCCTCTGTTGTCATTTGCATAAGGGCTTCAGTAATCATTTTCAATGCAATATTGTTTGAATGACGATGATAATTCGCATATAGACCAAGCTGTGGTAATTGCTCATCTGTTTTCACAATTTTGATATTATGATTTAAAAACTTCAGGAGGTATTCGGGAGCAAAACTAAAGCCCATTCCCAAATTAATCAGATTGATATGCTGTAATACATTAGTCACCCACAGCATTTGATCATCCATCTTTTCAAAGGGAACTAGAACATTTAATTTGTCATAGAATATTGGTGAAGCATTTTGTTCACACATAATCACTGATGAATTTTTTAACTCTTGTAGTTTCAATGTCCGTTCTGAAGGATGAAGATTGTCCGCAGCCACCAAATAAATTTGTTCTGTCAGAATATGGATATCTTCATAATCTGAATGATCCATTTTGTATCGAGTAAAACATATATCAAGTTCAGCATTTCTAAGTTTTTGTATTTGCTCAGTACAGGTCAAACTGTGTAAATGAATTTTAAGATTAGGAATATTCTTTCTTAACTGCGCCAGAATGCTAGGCATCAATTTCAGTTCAGCCACATTCAAAAATCCAATATGAATCTGATTATTCTTTTGCTGAGCAACCTGTCTAGCTGCAGCTACAGCTTGCTTGGCATTGTCCAGCGTCAAAGCTGCGTATTTTAAAAATGCTTCCCCTTCATCAGTCAGTTTGACTTTACGAGTGGTCCGATCAAATAAAGTAACACCGACTTCCTGTTCAAGATCTTTAATTTGCTGACTGAGTGATGGTTGTGCGGTATAGAGCTTTTCGGCAGCTTTAGTAAAGCTTTGCTCTTGAGCAACAGTCATAAAATACCGTAAATGTCGTAATTCCATATCTCAATCAGCCCATCGTGCATAAGTGCACTTTCATTACTTTGAATTTTATATAGATCGATAGTTTATATGAATACGACTATAGATCACTGCACTTTTTTTCTAGACTGACTCAATTCAAAAACTCTCCCCATGTATTCAATTCATTTAGGAAAAAGCATGTCTCAACATTTTGACACTGATGTTCTTGTCATTGGTACTGGTCCTGCTGGTTCAACTCTGGGGCTTGCCCTTGCCAATTATGGCGTCAAAGTTCAATTGTTTACCCAGTTTAATTGGTTAGCCAACAGTCCTCGTGCACATATTACTAATCAACGTGCCATGGAAGTCCTCCGTGATTTAGGTATCGAAGAACAGGTGAAGGAAATCGCAACACCTTGGGAACACATGGGTGAAAGCCTGATCACAACCAGTTTAGTCGGTGAAGAAATTGCTCGTATCAGTGCTTGGGGCACAGGCGATGAACGTCATGGCGATTATATCAAAGGAAGTCCATGCCCTTTAGTAGATCTTATCCAACCTAAAATGGAAGCGCTACTCGTTAAAAATGCGGCTGAGCGAGGCGCTATTTTTAACTTCAATACTGAATATTTATCTCACGTACAAGATGAACACGGTGTGACTGCGACTTTCCTCAATCGGATAACCAATACCGAATTCAATTTACGCGCCAAATACTTGGTGGGAATGGATGGTGCACGTTCAAAAGTCGTTGAACAGCTTGGATTACCCCTTGAAGGCGTGATGGCACGGGCTGGTACAGTCTATGTAACCTTCAAGGCAGATTTGTCTAAATACGTTCAGCACCGTCCTGCGATTTTGCAATGGATAGTCAATCCTGAAGCAAGTTTTGGTGATTTAGGTATGGGGCTATTGCGTGCCATCACCCCATGGAATGAGTGGATTATGGGTTGGGGCTTCGATATTTCTAAAGGCGAGCCTCAAGTGACTGCAGAGCAAGTTCGTGCACGTTTAGATGCTTTCGTTGGTGAGCATGTTGAAGATGTTGAAATTCAAAAATTGTCTTATTGGTACGTGAACCAAACATGGGCAACTGAATATTCGAAAGGTCGTGTATTCTGTGGTGGTGATGCAGTGCATCGTCACCCACCATCAAGTGGTCTAGGCTCAAACACCTGCATGCAAGATGCCTTTAATCTCGGTTGGAAACTTGCATATGCAGTTAAAGGTTGGTCTCAACCTACGCTTCTCGATTCTTATACCGTTGAACGTGCGCCTGTAGGTAAGCAAATTGTTGCGCGAGCAAACCAATCACGATTTGATTATAAACACCTCAAAGAAGTTTTTGGTTTTGATCAAGGTGTAACAACCCAAAAGCAAATGCTGGAGCGTATTTTTGCTGAAAATGAACAAGGCGCTGAAATACGTACAAAACTCTACAATGCATTAGCAATTAAAAATTTTGAATTTAATGCTCAAGGTGTTGAACTGAATCAGCGTTATAGCTCAAATGCTGTCATCTCTGAATCAGAACCTGAAGTATTTAAACAAGATGATCAACTTTACCTACAAGCCACTACACGCCCTGGAGCAAAAGTACCGCATACTTGGCTCATCAATGCTAAAGGTCAAAAAGTTTCAACTTTAGATATTACGGGCAAAGGTCGTTTTACCTTACTCACTGGCCTGTCAGGCAAAGGCTGGAAACAAGCTGCTGAACAGCTTAATCTTGAGTATTTAGATGTCATTCAAATCGGTTCAAGAGATTATCGTGATGTCTATGGTACATGGAATGCGAAGTCTGAAATTCATGAATCTGGTGCTGTTTTAGTACGTCCAGATGGCTATGTCGCTTGGCGTTATCAAGACAGTACCAATGAATCTTTTGATTATGAAAATACTCTGAGAGCAGTTCTAAAACAGATTCAACTTACTGTTTAAATAATAAAAGCCACCTTAAGGTGGCTTTTTTTTACGCAGTTAAGAAATAACCTGCAATTAAAAATAGGATTTGAAGACTGGTCACAAAAGCGAATAGCTTCCAGCCTTTATGCCTCAACTCGTGTTTGTTCAGTATCATCATTGTTTTGGTCATATCGTCACCTCATACCTGAGTTAAAAACGAACCGCATTAAATTCTTACTTATTATGGTTAGCTATATGTCCAATAAACACACTTGTCCTAACCTCTATATAAAAGCAAAAACCAAACCAAGTCCAGTGGGAGAAAGATTTTGAAACCAAATCTATAAAAACAAAAAACCACCAAAATGGTGGCTGAATAAGCTCATGTTAGCGAATCTAAATTTATTTTTCCATAAGGTAAATTTAAGATACTATTTAACAATGTTTTTTATTAATAAATTTATTCATTATTTTTCTTTTAAGCTCCACGTTGCAAATAAAAAAACTGATATTGATCCAGCCAAATTAACTGCGAGTTCAGCATGTCTCGGTGCAGGTTTAAAATTGGTTTTACCTTGCCCATGTGCATCGCCCACTTTATTTCGTAATGAACCTAAGCCTTCAATAATTGAACTACAGCCTCCAAGAATCTGTTTAAAAGTCTGTTCTGTATGTTGTGATGGAGCTAGGTTTAATTCTTTGCTGACTAATCTGTATAATTGGTTAATATCAGACGCATTTCCGTAGTCAATTTGATGTTCATCAAGAATATATTTACAAGTCGACTCTAAAAGTGTCCTTGCTCATGTAATAGCAACATCAGGATCAGTTACTCTCCGCTCTCATGCTTTCTGCCATATTTGATGAATATAATCAGAACTTAATTCATTAATTCTCAACTCCACTACTTGATCTAAGGGAGAAGTATTTCTTCTTTCTAAAACATTCAATAACTCTTTAAATTCTGAATAAATATAATTCTCACGTTCCACATAAGATTTAAAATCCCATTTAATTCTCGCTTCAAACTCATCTAAGGTATTTGTATCTTTAACAATAAATGGAATATATCCATAAAGGTTTTTTATCAGCAATTCTTTTCTAAGCTCTTTAAATGCCTCTGAGGTACCTTTTTCATAACTATCTGTAGCCCTAGCTATTAGCAATTCACGCAAGTGTAATACTTTTTAAATTAGACCAGACATTTGAGAACTCTTTATTTGTTTTCAACTCAATTCTACATCTTCAAAACAATAATTTACCTATGAAAAAGCCACCTTATGGTGGCTTTTTCAATCTATTGATTTAATCAACCAATAAACTTACGAGCATTACGGAACATACGTAACCATGCACCATCTTGATCCCAATCTTCAGGTTTCCAAGAGTGCTGAATCGCACGGAAGTTACGCTCTGGATGAGGCATCATAATCGTTGCACGACCATCAGTTGAAGTCACGCCTGTAATTGCTTCAGGTGAGCCGTTCGGGTTCAATGGGTAATGTTGAGTTGGATTACCTTGGCTATCAACATAACGTAAAGTCACTTGATTACCCGCATTCAATGCAGCAATAGAGCTGTCCGCTGCAACAACGCGACCTTCACCATGCGCCACAGCAATTGGTAAAATCGAACCTTCCATACCTTCTAACAGTACAGATTTAGATTTTTCAACACGAACGTTTACAGCTCGCGCTTCAAACATTTCTGATACGTTACGATGGAAACGTGGCCAGTTTTCAGCACCTGGAATGAGTGGAGCCAATTGAGACAACATTTGGCAACCGTTACAGATACCGAGTGAGAATGTTTCTTGACGGTTAAAGAATTTCTCAAATTGATCACGAAGTTTAGGATTGAACAATACTGACTTCGCCCAACCACCACCAGCGCCTAAAACGTCACCGTAAGAGAAACCACCACATGCCACTAAACCTTCAAATTCATCAAGGCTTACACGACCAGCGAGTAGGTCACTCATATGGACATCAATCGTATTGAAACCAACTTTGTCGAATGCAGCTGCCATCTCCACATGACCATTTACACCCTGCTCACGCAAGATTGCCATATTCGGACGACGTGTATTGATATACGGTGCTTCAATTTCTTCATTCAAATCGAATGTCGCTTTTGCAATAAGACCTTTATGATCTTTATTCGCAATTAGACTATATTCTTGATCTGCAGTTTCCACGTTGTCACGTAAACGTTGAATCTGATGTGACACTTCAGTCCACGCTTGTTGCAGTTCAACACGATCTAGCGTTAAACCATTGATCGTTAGCGTATCAGTAGTATTCACTGTACCAACGACACTGATCGCATCTTTTAAGCTTGATGCTGAAACTTCAGTCTGTAGTGCATCCCAATCAGCTTTAGCAATTTGTAATACTGCACCAATTTCTTCAGCAAATAAGCTTGCTACAGATTGATCTTCTAAAGCCACACCCAAACGTGAAGCGAACATCATCTCTGCAACAGTTGCGATTAAACCACCATCACCGATATCATGGTAAGCTTTAATTAAGCCACGGTTGTTCCAATCTTGCACCAATGCAAAGAATGCTTTGAAGTCATCGAAGCTATCTACATCTGGTGTAACCGAACCAATTGCTTTATACACTTGCGCAAGGATCGAACCACCAAGACGGAATTGACCTTTAGACAAATCAATACGTACAAGTACTGAATCTAAGTTTTTCAATTCTGGTGTTAATGTCTTACGCACATCAGTCACTGGTGCAAATGCTGTGATCACACCTGACATTGGAGAAGTTACAGACTTATCTTCACCTTCGTCATTCCAAGTCGTACGCATCGATAAAGAATCTTTACCTACAGGAATTGCGATGCCAAGCGCAGGACACATTTCCATACCGATGGCTTTTACACCTTCAAATAATGCTTGGTCTTCGCCTACTTGACCTGCTGCAGCCATCCAATTCGCAGACAATTTAATGTCGCTGATTTTCTCGATTTTTGCAGACATGATGTTGGTGATTGACTCAGCCACTGCTAAACGTGCAGATGCCGCAGGATTTAACAATGCTACAGGTGGACGTTCACCCATTGCCATTGCTTCGCCTGTGTAGCCCACTAAACTTGTTGTTGTTACCGCAGCATCTGCTACAGGCACTTGCCATGGACCAACCATTTGGTCACGTGCAACCATACCTGTAATTGAACGGTCACCAATGGTAATTAAGAATGATTTAGACGCAACTGTTGGGTTCTTAATCACACGGTAAATCGCATCTTTAAGATCAGTCACTTGTGCAGCATCAAAGTCATCACCGTGACGTTCGATACAGTCATACGCGCGGCTCATACGTGGCGTACCACCTAAGATCACTTGCATTGGTACATCAACTGGGTTGTTACCAAACAATGGATCTTCAACCGTTAAATGACGCGCTTCAGTCGCTTCACCTAATACGGCAAACGGACAACGTTCACGCGCACAGATTGATTCAAATAATTCTAATGAAGATGGACGGATCGCCAATACATAACGCTCTTGCGCTTCATTTGACCAAATTTCCATTGGCGCCATACCTGGCTCCAATGATGGTACTTTACGAAGATCAAGTTTTGCACCTAATTCGTGGTCATTTACCAGTTCAGGCATCGCATTTGAAATACCACCAGCACCTACGTCATGTACAGACACGATTGGGTTGTGGTCTTCCATACGCCAGCAAGTATCAATGACTTCTTGGCAACGGCGTTCCATTTCTGGGTTTTCACGTTGTACAGAAGCAAAGTCTAAGCTTTCGCCCATTGTACCGCTATCTACAGAAGAAGCAGCGCCACCACCAAGACCGATGAGCATTGCAGGACCACCAAGCACGATCAATAAATCGCCCGGTTGGATCGCATCTTTTTCAACGTGGTCAGGACGGATGTTACCGTAACCACCAGCAATCATAATTGGCTTATGGAAACCTTTTACATCACCATTTACATTTTGCTCAAATGTACGGAAGTAACCATTTAACGCAGGACGACCAAATTCGTTGTTAAATGCAGCACCACCCAATGGACCTTCAATCATAATTTGAAGTGGAGATGCCATACGAGATGGTTTACCGTAGTTTTCTTCCCATGGCTGTTCAAAGCCTGGAATATTCAAGTTAGATGTAGTGAAACCTGTTAAGCCTGCTTTTGGCTTACCACCACGACCTGTTGCACCTTCATCACGGATTTCACCGCCCGAACCTGTTGCCGCACCTGCAAATGGTGCAATCGCTGTAGGATGGTTGTGGGTTTCCACTTTCATTAAGATGTGGGCAGCTTGGCTCTTGTATTTATAAACATAATGACCATTTTCATCTTTTTTTGGATAAAAACGTTGCGTATCAAAACCAACAATCACTGAAGCATTGTCTTTATATGCTGACAATACATCTGTAGGTGATTCTTTATAGGTATTTTTAATCATTTGGAACAATGACAATGGTTGGACTTCTCCATCAATTGTCCATTCTGAACCAAAGATTTTATGACGACAATGCTCAGAGTTCGCTTGTGCAAACATCATGAGTTCAATGTCATGCGGATTGCGACCTAACTTGATAAATGCTTCAGTTAAGTAATCAATTTCTTCATCCGATAAAGCAAAACCAAATTCAGAGTTTGCTTTTACGAGCGCTTCTTTACCTTGACCTAAAATATCAATCGAGTTCAGCGGTTTTGGCTCAGTTTCAGTGAATAAAGCAGCAGCATCGTCAATTTGATTGAAAACACTTTCTGTCATTCGGTCATGCAGAATTTGCTTAATTTCATTTGAAACGTCTTTTACACCCTTCAAAGTAAACAAAACACCGCGTTCAAGACGATGAACCGGTGTGTTGCAGTTCGCGAAAATATCGGTCGCTTTTGAAGACCACGGCGAAATTGTGCCTACGCGTGGAGTGACTAAGATTTGAATCTCATCTGTGGCTGCTTGGCGTAATTCAAATGACGCACCATCATTTAGAAGCTGTAAAGCGGATTGCTGTTGTTGCTCGTTGAGCGCTTGGTCGAATAAATAAACCCATTGACTTTCTATTGATTGAACCGAACTAATTGACTGTAAACGAGTTAATAGTTGCGTTTGCTTAAAAGAAGAGTGTGCTGGTGCACCGGCCACGATAAACATGCTGATTTTGGCTCCACGGGATGGTCTTTTGAACCATGCCACAATGTGACTTGAAGAGAGCGCATATTCTACTGTGTATTGCAAAATTCAGCTAGATAGCAAAACTGCTTTAAGACATATTTTCGATCGAGTTTACGAATAAATCTTTTTTATTCAGTAAAAAAAATTGAATTGCACCCTATGATGCAATTCAAATGAGATACGCCTAAATAATTCTTCAGTCATCTCAACTATTGAGTGTTGGTGACTTTTAACAGATGTTGAATCGCCTCTAGAGCCATAATCATAGATTTTGGATCAACTAAATCCTTGGTATCACAAGCTTGGTGATAACATGGCGCAAAATCTAAAATTATCTCCCCCTCGTTTGCACCTGGACGTTCTTGTTCATTAAATAAAATGATCGATGTGACCGGCACTTTTCCTAGAAATGGTGATGTGTCGCTTGCTGTTAAAGTGGTGATGTCTTCTTTGATCGTTAAGTTCTTTGCTTTAAAGAATGATTTTAAATGTTCTTCAAGCGCAGTATCTCCTGGATGACTAGGTAAAGACTTTAAGCCATCAATCATTGGTTTATAGTCAGATTCAGATAATCCAGCAGACTTAAACTGGGCTTCTAAATCTTTTAATGAAGATTTATCTACATCAGCAACCAAAATATTCGGATTTTTTGTACCGACCATATCAACATTGGGTGGTGTTTCAAAAAGTATGCTGAAAAAAACAATATGGCTTTTGATAAAATAGAGGTATGAAAATAACGCTACAAATCAAATGTCCTACCTGTCTAAGTAACAATATAAAGAGAAATGGCATCAAA
>NZ_VPEE01000113.1:0-2182 GCF_013417345.1 Acinetobacter sp. YH16032
TATCAAAATCGCTAAATACGGGCTTACAGGAGGGTACAGCAGAGCTTATCAAGACCGCCAAAGCACTTGGACATTTAAAAAACTCGATTGAATCAACCAGTGATCAATTTTCATGGAAAATCATCACCATCATTTTAGGCATTTTCGCCATTCTGATGCTTGGCATCATTTGGTTATTCAGTGTTTATATCAAACCTTTAGAAAATATCCCTCAGATCGAGAGCTTAAGACAGCAAGGTATCCAGTTTGATATTGGAAGCTGTACTGTTGGAAAGGAATCTAAACCGTGTGTTCGTGTGATGAAAAAGCAGTGCGGATATGGAAAAAATGGCGATTTTTGTGTCATAGACCCAAAATAATAGGCATATTTTTTATTTCACGAGAGGAAAAGAGGTAATCATGCCATTAATTGAATATTACGGCTTGTTATTTGAATGGCATGACCAAAAAATGGATTTAGTCTATCGAGGGCGAGAAATTACGTTCGAGGAGGTCTGTAGTATTTTCCTTGATCCTGCATTGATCTCTTTTGAGGATGTAGGACACTATGATGAACAACGACTAATATCAGTCGGTTTAAGCAATCGTGGTAGACTATTAACAGTGGTTTGGGTTGAACGTGGAGATGTTGCGAGAATAATCACTGCATTTGAACCATCACATCACCAAAAGCGGAGGTACAGCAATGCAAAATGAATTAGAACGCTATAAAAATTTTGATCCTACCAATGCCCCATTGGTTAAACCTAGTTTTGTGAAAAAATTACAGGAACGTCACGCCATCGCTCAAGCAAAGGCTTTTGATGCTGATGTGGTGACATGGTTAGGTTCACAAGATAATGAAACAAAACAACATATTAACGATATGGTTCGCCATATTATGGCATTGAAACGTACTTAATTAGGTATGACCTCCCTTTTTTGTTTTAATGTTTGATTGATTAATTAGAAAGCTCATTTGGTATTCATACCAAATGAGCTTTTACTTTATAGTTTTTGAAGGATACGCCGTGGTTAAGGAAGTTGTTATGTTGAAACATTCAAGTTTGGAAAGAAAAGAGTTCAAGCATGAAGAACTTGCACTAATAAAAAAACTTGATTTCAACGATATTGAGATTATTAAGCCTGATAATCTTGGACAAATCTTAATTTGGACTTCTAAACTTGCTGAATATCATCATGCTCAATTTGTTGAATTTAGTCATAAGTTAGATATTGTTGATGAAATAGAAGAGCGAGAAGAGATTAACAATAAGATTAATTTTTATAGAAAAAGTAGAGTTTTAGAGAATCATATCAAGGATTTCTATCTAAAAAAGCTATTGGATCAAGGAGAAGCGACAGTAAAGGGATATATCAAACATCCGATTAAACAGGATACAAATTACGCTGTAATTTCTTATCACGGATATCATTTTGTTAGTTTTGCTACTCCAGAGATTATTGAAAAATTTCCCTTACATTTTATTGATTTTGTACAAAGTGAAACACCAAAGACATTAGCAGATATACACTCTGATGAAGCTGTACTGCTATCAACGGTTAAGAATTTTATAACGCCCTTTAAAGAACAATATAAAAAAATAAAGAGTAAAAATAAGGAGATCAAAGAACACAATACGGTCGTACATAAAATTTATATAAAAATTAAAAATAAAGAAGCAACTTTGCAAAAGCCAACAGATTCAAAGCCTAAAGAATCTAGCCCCAAATCTGATGAAAAGATTACTTTACCAGTAAAAATGAAGCAGGTAGCTATTCAGCAAAATATAGCTTCACAAGAAAAGTCAATTACTGTGATTAAGAAGCGAAAATTTGCTTTAAATAAGGATAAGTAAATTTGTAATTGTAAATTATAAAGAAAATCCCCCCTAAGCCTTGCAACTTAGAGGGGTTTTCCAGTAAATTCTACGGTACGCAGTTATTTGATGTTAACCCATCGAATAACGAAGATCATAAGGTTTGGCGACCGTTATGATTTCACCAAAGGCTGGTACCTGAACTCTATTTTCACAATAAACAGTGTTTAGATCAAGACTCAAAATGATAAGTCTTCGTTAATCCGTGTTTTAAATCATCAAATAAGCATCATAGATCGAGCTTTGCCCGCTTCTGCGTGTCCGTTTTACGGTCGGCATGCAGTACGTGTGGTAGGAATAAGTGTCACTGGCGTATTGTAGCT
>NZ_VPEE01000114.1:0-2171 GCF_013417345.1 Acinetobacter sp. YH16032
TGCTGAAAATATCGAAAAGAAAATTGAAGCCCAGTTAGAGAAGCTGAAACAGTTAAAAGCACAGAAACAGGCTATTGAAGCAAGAGAACGTACCAAAAAGAAAGAACAGGAGCGCAAGGATGATACTCGGCGTAAAATTTTGCTCGGTTCTTACTTGATTAAGAAAATGCAGGCAAATGAAGCCAATAAAGAAAAAATACTCGCTGAACTCAACGAATATTTAACAGAAAATAGAGATCGACAGCTTTTTGATTTGCCCGACATTGAAGCCTAATTTTTCTTAGCTGTTTGGTTATTCTGTTCGGCTTGATACTCGGGAATGAGCGTATTTAAAACCTTTTGAATATTGTCTTTGTCCTCTATCTGCAAATTATCCCGATAGTAAATTAAGTCCTGTATTTTGCTTTCCATCTGCATTTTTTCGGTGGGTTCGGCATCTTTGGATAGTCGGGATAATAGGAAGATATAACCGCATATATTTTCCCTCGCAATTTCATAATTTACGATGTCGAGGTATTCAACGGTCACATGCTTTAGATCGGTTGATAGGTTATTTAATTTAATCATGGCTGAAATCCTGATTTTTCTAAAATTGGATAAAGCTCTCTGAATTTTTCAGGCTCTAAAAGCATATCAGCGATACGAATAGCAAATTGTTGGTAGCTTTCTGTACCTTGTGAATATTTCCCCATTTCAGGCATTTCTGACATTTTATTCGCAAATAAATGGCGTTGTGCATCGGTCATTTTTATAAAAAAATCAGGCGTGTTTGGATCTCTTTTTGCTTCAACTTTTGGCTGTTGTTTTTGCTTAAATTTGAAAGAAAAACCTGAAATGATCCGTCCTTTTTTATGCTGTTCATACGTTACAGTAATATCAGTATGCTCATTAATTTGTTTAATTGATGGTTCAAGCACACGCTTTTTAAAGTCACTCATGGCGGTGTATTCACTATCAACAAGACCTAATCTGTTTCTAAACTCACTAAGTTCTAGTTGTGGAACTTTTCCAACTTCACGCCAAGCAATCAGCAATTCATAAAGCCTAGTGGCGTATTTACTGGTTAGGTGAGCAACTTGTTTAGCTTCATATTTTGTAAAGTGTTCTTCCAATCGTGTGATTAAAGGCACTACATCAGGAGCAAAAGTAATTTCTAACAATGCTAGGTCATCTACATAAAATATACGGCTTACCCAGCGAGATCGAACAATGCCGACTTTGCCTGTTTTTTTATATTCGGCTGTATAACTAAATTGACGATTAAACAGATTATTTACAGCTTCTCTCAAAGCTTTATATGACGCATCGGCAGATACATTGAATAGCTTGGCGTAGTCACTAGCATGTATTTCCAGTTTACTATCCGCAGTGATTCCTTGTCCCGATTCTCTAGCATTAATGATAGCTAGCATGATCAAACGTTGTTCCGTTAGCTCTAGGTTGTAACTGGCATTTATTAGAGCATTATCTTTCACGACTAAACTATTTTTCATAAGAAGAACTTATTATTATCTAATTAAAGGACAATGTAATCTAATATCTTTTTAAGGTCAATATTTATAATGTCTTTTAATTAAGAGCAAATGTCCGTTTATACAAGAGCAAATGTCCGTTTATACAAGAGCAAATGTCCGTTTATACAAGAGCAAATGTCCGTTTATATAGTCTGTAACACTTACTACACAAGGGTTTCAACCTGTCTAAAAGCATTAAAAGCTTTAAAAATAATTAAAAGCCTTTCGAGAGGGGAGTGCTTAAAACTGCCCTATGTACTCGCTAAAGCTCGTACTCTATTGAAGCTCGTTCCTCGCTTCGTGGGGCAGTTTTTGGTTAATCCTGTTTGTGAAATCTAAAAGCAAAAGCATTGGTAATGTATTCGCTTCGCTCATACTTTTTGAAAAGCAAAAGCTCCAAAGTTCGCACCCATTCGGGATGCTCTGTACCTACCGTTTAAAATCGAAAGGGAGCTTGTAATCAGAGAAAAGGCGAGCGTGAAATTTTGATGATGCTCAATCGCTCGTAGACACTCGCTCGGTTCTTATTATCTAGGTTTTAATTATTTAATGGAGCTAATCAAAGTTGTGAAACATTGATCAAAGAATAGGCGTGGAACGTGAAAAATCATAAAAAAAGCCCACCTTGGGGAAGATGAGCTATCAACTAGAAACTAC
>NZ_VPEE01000115.1:0-2125 GCF_013417345.1 Acinetobacter sp. YH16032
GATTGATCATCGCATCAGGCAAATCGTTGGTCGCTGCCATGCGATTAATGATTGCTAATTTCTGCTCCAATAGTGAAAGGCGACTTTGCAAATATAGATCACAATCAGTAGTAATGGTTAGAGGTAACTCATTGGACTGTTTTAGCTGATTAAATTTATCAGCAGTCACTAAATACTCATCGAAGTCTTTGAATTGGCGAGAGCCTTGTACCCAGAGATCCCCAGCCCGTAGCGAGTTTTTAAGTTCAGATAACACACATATTTCGTAATAGCGGCGATCAATACCATCATCGGTAAAGACTAGTCTTGCCCACCGTTTTTTGATAAACGCTATTGGAGCATTAGAGGGGATTTTTCGTGTATTATCAACATTCATGCTGCGGAGCAACTCTACAGCGGCAAGCATATCTTTTGCTGCTGGGGCAGCACGCAATTTAAGTATGGCAAGAAGTTCTGGCGCGTAACGGCGTAAAGTTGCATAGCTCTCGCCAATTCGTGGTAAAAAATCAAAGTCTTCGGGTTGCGCCAGTTTTTCTGCCTCAGTAATACTTGCTGCAAAAGCATCCCATGAAATAACAGTTTCGATGGCGGCAAACGGATCACTGCCATTTTGCTTGGCATCTAGCAAGGCTTTCCCGATAAGCCCATACAAACGCACTTTGTCGTTGATCGCTTTACCTGATGATTGAAATTGTTGCTGGTGTTTATTTTTTGCGATAGCAAATAGCTTTCCAATAATGCGATCATGCAGGTCAATAATTTCGTCGGTGATCGTGGCCATACTCTCCACAACGATTGCTACCAAAGTGGCATATCGACGTTGAGATTCAAATCTGGCCAAATCAGCAGGAGTCATTTGCCCACCTTCGCGAGCAATTTTCAGTAAGCGATTTTGATGAACGTGTTTTCCAATGTCTTCAGGTAGATCGATGGCTTGTAAGCACTTCAGCCGCTCAATGTGCTCAAGCATGTACTTTGAGTTTGGTTTAGCTGGTGACTGTCTAAGCCACCCCAATATTGTCAGTTTGCTGCCCTCTTTACGGTTCAGCAAAGCATCTATATTTTGACGATGAGTTTCTGAAAGTGAGCTCGTCAAAGCAGTATAAATTATGCGGTTGGCAGATGTGATTGCTTCTGCGCAAATACTATCAATTGCATTTATAGCTGGCAAAAGGACTGATTTTTGTCGTAAATTTTCAACGAGAGTTGTGGCTAAAATAAGACCTTTATCTGTCTGAAGGGACAAATCCACCATCATATTGACCGATTGCCGATAGTCACTCAAGGTGAATAGTTTGAACCCAAAAACTTTTTTCAATTCGGCAATATGTTCTCGTCTTGTTTGCTCGCGCTGACCATAATCATTCCAGCAGTCCACTGATATACTAAGTTGAGCAGCCATCATGAAAAGTAAGGGTTTGAATGGTTCGTCGTTAATACCCAATATCACTCCAGGGTAACGCATGTAGCAAAGTTGAATTGCAAAGCCTAGCTTGTTGGATGCCCCTCGATGTTGATGGACTATGGATTTATCAGAATCACTCAGAGTGTAATGCTGAAGCATAAAAGCTCTATCATCTGGAATTTCGAACAGGCTTCCCAATTCCGTGGACGACAAAATAGAATGGCGCGGCATGGCTCATTAGTCCCAAATAAACTAAACTATTAAAGGTACATTATTTTGTACCGCCACGCTTAGCTTTGCGCTGCAATTTCGCAAGGAGGTTCAATTGGGACAGAATGCGGCCATTTATTGCCGAGTATCAACGAACGATCAGTCCTGCGAACGACAGGAATATGACCTACGTGCCTACGCCAATCGTTGCGGCTACGATGTTGTCGGTGTTTGGAAAGAAACTGCATCAGGCAGTAAGGATGAGAGATTGCAAAGAAAATACTTGATGACCATGGCGCAATCTCGTGAAATCGATGCCATCTTGGTGACGGAATTGACACGCTGGGGCAGAAGCACCGTGGATCTCGTACAGTCATTACAAGATCTTGGGCATTTCGGGGTATCTCTGGTGGCACAAACAGGTTTGCAGTTTGACCTTTCCACATCTCAGGGAAAGCTCATGGCTTCTGTGATGTCTGCATTAGCAGAGTTTGAGGGAGATTTACTACG
>NZ_VPEE01000116.1:0-2099 GCF_013417345.1 Acinetobacter sp. YH16032
AAAATCTTCACTAAACACGGTTTTATATAATAACATAGCGATTTTAAATAGTTGCAAGATGTGTTTTTGTGACACAAAAACTTCTTGCCACCAAGGTGGGGGAGGGGGCGGAACTTCCGAAAAAAAACATTATATTTGTGAGTCGATGAGGAGGTAAAGAGCTCTGCAGAGGTGCAACTCTTGAGCGCCGAAATTCGAAAACGAAACAAGAAGTCTAGAGATAACTCTGGGCTTTTTTTTTGTCTTTTCATCAGAAAAAAAGAACTTGTTTTGTTCTAAAAACGCTAAAAAACCTACCTACTTTTTTCAAAGAAAAAAGGCTTTAAAATCTAACTTTTCTATTTGTCGGTAAAAAGCCCCTAAGTCCTTTGTTTTCAAGGGTTTTACCTCATAGCCTTGATACATTAGCATAACTGCTTGGGAAATCTATTTTTCAAGTGGGTTTTTTTCCAATTTTTCAGAATGAAAAATCTAAAATTTAGCGAAGCGTAAAAAATTTTCAAGGGACGAAATAGGAATGCAATGTAACGCAGTGAAATTGTCATGACGTTTTAGCCCCTTGCTCCTAAAATGAGAGATAAAAAACAGCAATTGCTGTAAAAAAATAATGCTTGAGTAAAAACCCAAGCATTTATTTTTTGTATCTTTGATTCGATAAAAGACAAAGATGTATAATTCTTGCTTTGGAATCCGACCTCTTCAGCAAGACTAAAACGCGATATTGTATCGTCTCATTTTCTATGGGTAAAGATAATAAAAAAAGCCTTACACAAGGACAGAAACAACAAAAATACAAAGCCATAACAGACCACTTTGCAATTAATTTAGCAATGTGGAATCCCAGCTCTCCTCTAAAAAAGAGCTATGATAATACTTATCATTGCAATCGTGTTAAACATTATAACGGCGAAAAAATGACTTCAACTTACTGCAAAAATCGTTGGTGCTATACTTGTAATCGTATACGTAGTGCTATTAATATAAAACAATATGCTACTCAAATTAATGATTTTGGACAGCCGTTTTTTGTTACTCTTACAAGACCTACTTGTTCCATTGAAGAACTCCAAAGCCAAATAGAAGAAATGGAAAAAAGCTGGAGAATGCTCTATAATTCAAGCAAAGACAAGAGAGGGGATGCCTTTAAGAGTGGTGTTTTTTTAAAAGGAATTAGGACAATGGAATGTACTATTAGACCGAATGGACAATATCACTACCATATGCATATGATTGTTGATGGGTGGGCGAATGCTGAGTGGATTGTAAAAGAATGGTTAAAACGGAATCCTCAATCTAATCCAAATGCTCAAGATATCAGGCCTGCTAATGCAGGAGCTTTATCGGAGTTATTTAAGTACGCTATTAAAATGACTGTTGATTTGTCTAAATCAGATAATTTTAAACGATTAGACGCACTTTTTTGTATTTTAAAAGGGAAACGTACTCTTGCTACTTTTGGAGGAATTAAAGCTATAAAAGAGCCGACAGACGAAGATTTTCAAGTACAAGGACAATTTGAAGAAGAACTTTATTTGCGTCTAGGAAACGAAGAAAGTTTATGGATTTGGCAAAAAGATGCATTCGATTGGGTTAACCAAGCAACAGGGGAAATGTTGATCGGCGAAGAACTAGAACCGGAAATTCTCCGATTGTGTCAGAAAAAAGTACGGGAGTGATTTTTTTAGCTGCGCTAAAACATTTAGGTTTTTTAGCGTTTTCAGAACAAAACAAGATTTGTTTTTTATCTCTCGAAGAGCCTACGACCAAATTTTAGAGGTACGATTAAAAATTGGTCTAGTAGGTTATACCAATGATAAAATCATATGAAATCGGAGGGGTAAAATATCCTTTGATATTTTGATATTTTGATATTTTTATACTCTGGTCTTTTGATATTTTGCACTTTTAGTCCTATGATATTTCGCATTACCAATGGAGAAAAGAATTTTCTCCATTGGTAATGCGAGAAAATAAAATCTTCACTAAACACGGTTTTATATAATAACATAGCGATTTTAAATAGTTGCAAGATGTGTTTTTGTGACACAAAAACTTCTTGCCACCAAGGTGGGGGAGGGGGCGGAACTTCCGAAAAAAAA
>NZ_VPEE01000117.1:0-2081 GCF_013417345.1 Acinetobacter sp. YH16032
TGCGAGTCTTGCCACGCCGAGCACCTGGTCGCTTTCAGCTGTAAGCGTCGCGGTTTCTGCCCGAGCTGTGGGGCGCGGCGGATGGCCGAAAGTGCCGCCTTGCTGGTTGATGAAGTACTGCCTGAACAACCCATGCGTCAGTGGGTGTTGAGCTTCCCGTTTCAGCTGCGTTTCCTGTTTGGGGTCGTTTGCGGGAAGGGGCGGAATCCTACGCTAAGGCTTTGGCCAGCGATATTCTCCGGTGAGATTGATGTGTTCCCAGGGGATAGGAGAAGTCGCTTGATATCTAGTATGACGTCTGTCGCACCTGCTTGATCGCGGCCGCGATAGCTAGATCGCGTTGCTCCTCTTCTCCATCCGCGTTCCAAGCTGCGGAAAGGCACCCATAAGCGTACGCCTGGTCGAGCAGGCGACGCGGATCGACGTCCAGCGCACGAGAGAATGCGTCCGCCATCTGTGCAATGCGTCTAGGATCGAGACAAAGGTCGTCTCTGTCAGCCGGATCGTAGAACATATTGGCGGCGCCAAAGCCCACTTCACCGACCAGACCGACGGGATCTATCACCAGCCAGCCGCGACTGGAGAACATGATGTTTTCATGATGCAGATCGCCATGTAGCCCACGCAGTTCCGAGGCATTGCTCATCATTTGATCGGCTATAATCGCCGCGTGGACGTAGTCAGTTTGACAACCTGCGTTTTGATCATCGCGCGCCCGCTGAAACAAAGCTGCAAAGCGATCCCGGATCGGGAGAAGGGCAGAAGGCAGGGGTTCCTCAGATGCGGCATACAGCTTCGCCATTAGTTCCGCTGCAATTTCGGTCGCCTGGTAGTCGCCGTGCTCGGCAACGATGTGAGAGAGCATTCGCTCCCCGGCATATTCGAGCAACATCAGATTGTTCTCACGACCGAGCAACCGGACTGCTCCCCTCCCATTGCGCCATACCAGATAGTCGGCCCCGCGCAGTTCATCAGCAATGTCTTCTATAGGTTTCAATCCCTTGACGATTGCAGGAGTCCCGTCTGGCAATGAAACTTTCCAAACGAGGCTGGAAAAGGTGTCCGCAATGAGAACAGGTTGCGAAACGTGCCAATGAGCAGGAAAAACAGGCGGCATGAACATCAACCCCAAGTCAGAGGGTCCAATCGCAGATAGAAGGCAAGGCGTTCGCGGTCGGGGGCTTCGATCCCCAATACATTGAATAGGACAGCGAAGGCGCGCTCTGCTTCATCTGGCGCTGCCCAGTTCTCTTCGGCGTTAGCAATCATGAGTGCCAAATCGGCATAGCGATCTGCTGTTCCGAGCCGCCCAAGGTCGATCAGACCCGTGCATTGAAGAGTTTTAGGGTCCACCATGAAGTTCGGCATGCAGGGATCACCATGGCAAACAACCATATCGGTGCGCTCTTGGTCGAGCCGCACCGGTAGCTCTCGTTCGACACGAGCCAAAAGATCGAGCTGCGGCGTACTCTTGTCCTCGTCCGGTAAGAAGTCGGGATTGACGGCATTGCGGGACACCACATCAACGGCGCGTCCGAACATTCGCGACAGCCTGCGCTCAAACGGACATTGATCAACCGATAGGCTGTGAACAGCGCCAAGTTGCTGCCCCATTGACGGCCACGCTTTGAGCAAATCCGCTCCAGACAGATCAGCCGCCGGTACTCCCGGAATTGCCGTTATCACCAAGCATGCACCCTCCTGTTCCTCCTGCCAGTTGATGACCTCGGGGCAAGCCACACCTCGACCTTTGAGCCAAATGAGGCGGTCACGCTCTCCAGCGAGCTCACCGCGGCGGGAAGCAGGTGCGATTTTCGCGAAGGCATGCCCGTCACCACGTCGAAAAACAAAATCACCAGATTCTCCGCCTCTGACAGGCAACCAGTCAGAATGCGATTCACCAAAAAAAATATTAGTTCGATTCAATGGAGGTTCCTTCAGTTTTCTGATGAAGCGCGAATATAGAGAAATATCCCGAATGTGCAGTTAACGAATTCTTGCGGTTTCTTTCAGCGCCGCCAATACCGCCAGCCCGTCGCGCAAGGGGCGCGGCTCGTGTGTGCGGATGAAGTCAGCTCCAC
>NZ_VPEE01000118.1:0-2066 GCF_013417345.1 Acinetobacter sp. YH16032
AATTCAACTAAATCTGCATTAACAGGAACAGCAAGAAAGCATGTTGTAAAACTGAATACACTTAGTTTTAAAAACTTATATTTCATTCCATATCCTGTTGCTTCTGTGATTGGTTATTGCCGGTCTATGTTATCCCGAGTTTTGGAGGCTGAGTTTTAATTTTTACTATATTTTTTAAAGTTTTAGTCGTGTTGTACTGTCAGTTTTAAGCCTAAAGCATTCACTACACGATTAATCGTATCAAAACGTGGTGCTGAATCCTGACGTAGGGCTTTGTAAAGTGCTTCACGTCCAATCCCTGCTTCTTTAGCGATTTGAGTCATGCCACGAGCTTTAGCAATTACGCCAAGAGCATGAGCTAATTCAGCTGGATCATTTTCCTCAAGAACCATGTTGAGATACATCACAATGTCTTCTTCAGTTTTGAGTGACTCAGCCATATCAAAACTTGGTAAATCAGCGACTTTAACCATTTTAATCCTCCAATGTTTTCGATAATTTGACTGCACGATCGATGTCTTGTTGTTGAGTCGATTTATCTCCTCCACCAAGCATTACAATCACTACATCACCATGTTGGATGTAATACATTCTCCATCCAGCACCGAAGAATTCTCTCATTTCCCAAACGCCATCTTGGAGAGGTTTAATATCTCCCCAATTTCCACGTTGAACCTTATCTAATCTACGATTTAGGCGAATACGGGTCATATTGTCTTTAATGCCATCCAACCATTCATCAAATTCTGGCAGACGTTTAATTTCAATCATGAGGATTCCTTATCTTCTCACTATATTGTATTCGATCGAATACAATATGCAAGTAATCTATACGAACATCCATTAATTTCGTATAACAGCCATTATGTTAAATAGGAACCTTAGAACAATAGAAAATTATAATTTCATTGCCATAAGGAAGAATATACTTACAATCCTACGTTCGTTTGTAAAGCAATTTGCTGTGAAGCTAATTCAAGTGCTTTAGATTTCCCTAATGGTTTAATATCAGTGCCTTCAGCATATATAAAATCTACCTTATCAATACCAATTAATCCTAATACTGCTATTAAATATGCTGTAACAGCATCTGTTGGAAGATCTTGATGAAAACCACCACGTGAACTAAAGATAATTGATTTAACACCTTTAATTAATCCTACGGGTGCGGTTTCTGTATATTGAAAAGTTACTCGTGCTCGTGCAATTAAGTCGAACCAGTTTTTTAATTGGGTTGGTACATTTAAGTTATACATTGGTGCTGCAATCAATAATAGATCACAATCTTTCAGCTCTTGAATAAATTGATCAGAGAGAGCTACTGCTGCTTTTACCTCAGGTTTTTCATTCGCCTCTCCACGTAAGGCATTAAATATCTCTAAGTTTAATACTGGTAAGTTCATAGCTCCTAGATCATGTTCAATTATTTGGTCAACATAACCACTTTGCTTACGTCTATATAAATATTTATTAATGAGCTGATTACTTAGAGATTTTTCCTGCATAAAACTAGATTTGATAACTAAAATTCTGTTCATAGTAAGGTTCCTAATATGAATTTTAATTAGATTATCATTGATAAATTGGATACAAAAGTGATAATAAATCAACTCATTGATTCCCAATTGGAACTAATATGCGTGTTAATGATCTGAAAAGTTTGATGGCATTTATTAGTGTTGTTGAACAAGGAAGTTTTACTAAAGCATCAGAAAAATTACATCTGACTCGTTCCGCTGTCAGTAAGATGATTTCAAAGCTTGAGGTACAGCTCGGAGTAGTACTTTTTAACAGAGATACACGTCATTTAGCTCTCACAGAAGAAGGTAGTATTTTCTATGAACATAGCCAGCGGGCTGTACAAGAATTATTAATAGCTGAGACATTATTTGAAAGTAATAATCAAAATATTCAGGGAATGATACGTATCTCTATGCCTGTATTATTTGGACAAAAGTTCATTGTTCCGATATTAAGAGACTTAGCAGATGAACATCAAAATTTGAATATGGTTCTTTCTTTTAATGATCGTTATATTGATTTAATTGAAGATAATTATGACCTAG
>NZ_VPEE01000119.1:0-2033 GCF_013417345.1 Acinetobacter sp. YH16032
ACCTTATACGAAATGTGTTATAATTTTCCTTAGAAATCAATGCTGTAGTTTCTAGTTTATAGCCCAATCACACCCGATTGGGCTTTTTTTATGACTTTTCACGTTCCACGCTTAATAAGTAAGCAATGTTCCACACTTTTGTTTAGCTAAAAATAACAATAAAACCTTACTCATCTGTAAAAACTGCCCGAGCTAAACGGCCCAATAATCCCCTTTTTTTAGGTTCCGGTTCAACGTGTTCAGGAATAGGTATACGCTTGTTGTCTTCCCCAAAAGTAGTCAATGCGTCATAGTTCGACTCAATCTCTGGCCGAGGATCTGTTGCTATATTTAGATTAGTAGATTCATTTAGCTTACTAGTATTTTCTTGTTTTGGCTGTTCTAAGGTGCCTTTAAACTCAATTCTATGAGTGAGATCTTCAATATGTTGCATCAAAGACTTTTCTCTTTGATTTGCTAAATCTAACTGATTTTTGAGTAAAGAAATTTGATCTTTTAATACATTTTCAATTTCAGACTGAACGTGTACCTGTACATCCTTCTGGACTTGTTCAGTACGTGTACTGGACTGAACACTGACTGGATTGCCATAAACTCTGATAAGTTCCGATAAGTCTATAAGTCCATCATGATCTCTTGATAATTCACCACTTTTTATAGATTCATAGATTGTTGTTCTTGATTTTTTAAAAGCTTTACTTGCGTCCATTATGCTAAATTTTGTTTTGTTCAATGTAATCCCTCAGCGCGTGTTTAAGCATGTTCATCTGAACATCTTAGCTGAACATATATCTTATTTTGAATTAAATCGTACTTTTCTAGGTATAGCAGCAATTTTTCAAACTTTTTGTTCAATAGTAAAGTCGATATTGAATTCTGCTAGTTTTTCAATCCATCTATTACCTTCGTTATTTTTAAAATCAATTTTTATTCTTTCTACTAATTCGTCTGTAGTCTCACCAGATTCTTTGAATCTCAAGCTCAATTCTTCACTTTGAATTATCGTTAAATAAACCATTTTTGCAGTTATTTTATTTTGCTCTTGGTTACTACCAGTTTCACTTTGTTGATTAGCTCCAATAGTTTTCTTTTTTCTAACTATAAAATTAACATGACTAGCTTTGCGTCCTTCTTTCTTGACTGCTTTAAACTCAATAGTAAGTTCTGTTTTAGAGTTAATGTCATCAATGTGGGGTTTAAGAATAGTACTTTTGAAATCTCTATATTCTGGGTATGAATTTTCTGCCAGACCTAAAGCACTTTTTAATTCTTTGATGGATACATCGAAATTAGACCGAAATTCATTTTGTACCAAGAATGGGTAAAGTTTTAAACCGTGACCATGTAAGGCAACAGCCGATTTAACTTTAAATTTTGTATACGAATTTTGTTTATTAAAAACATACATAATGTATAGGGCAAAATGCGTGAAAGAAATATAAAAACATCCATCCTTGTATGAGCATGTACTAATGAGTCTTGTTCGAATATCTCGATCTTTTCCAGGATGATAAAAAACTACACTGTGGTCGTAGAGAGCATCTACTACTCGGTTTAAGGCTACATAAGCACTGCTTGGCTTTAAGCCCGTCAATTCAGCATATTCTTTAGCTGTTACAGTGAATTCTGTTGTTTCATTGGGATCTGATGCTAGCCGAACTTTAGGGCTAAAAAAGAATAGCAATTTTAGAATATCGTCTTTTGGTGATTTCTCATGCTTCAATTGCCAGAAAATATTTTGAAAGACAGCATAGTCTTTTGGATAACGTTTGGCAGGTGCTGAAAGAGGAAAAAGAGATTTGTCATGTTCCTCAAAATTTTTAATTTTCTTTAATGATACAGCCATCTAAAATCACTATTCTTCTATTATGTGGTGGTATTTTCAATGCTACTTACCCCCACTTATTAAGTCAAGCATATCTTGATTACCACCTAACATTTCGCCCCCACTAACCTAACATTTCGCCCCCACTAACCTAACATTTCGCCCCCACTAACCTAACATTTCGCCCCCACTAACCTAACATTTCGCC
>NZ_VPEE01000120.1:0-1963 GCF_013417345.1 Acinetobacter sp. YH16032
GCTTACGCGCCTGCGCAATGGCTGCGTCTGGCGCCAGATACCGGCCTCCATCGGAGAAACTGTCCGAGGTTATGTTGACGATGCCGAAAATGATGAGCGATTTATTCATGGGGGCTTCTATAATAATCTCTGTACACGACAAAAATAGATAACTCATTGAAATAATGTCACAATAATTGTTTTCTAACGACGAATACTATGACACATCTCAATGAGTTATATCTTATCTTAAACAAATCTCTAAAATGGAACAAGTCACATTTAAAGTGCTTTGCGCTCATCATGCTTGTGATTATTTTAAAGCAAACATGTAATCTTTCTTCTGCATCTAAAGCCTTGCCCATCAAGTGTTTACCACAATCATTTTATCGACGTATGCAGCGCTTCTTTGCAGGTCAGTATTTTGATTATCGTCAAATTTCTCAGTTGATTTTCAATATGTTTTCATTCGACCAAGTGCAACTGACTTTAGATAGAACCAATTGGAAATGGGGAAAACGAAATATTAATATCCTGATGCTCGCAATCGTTTATCGTGGAATAGCGATACCTATCCTTTGGACATTGCTTAATAAACGTGGAAATTCAGATACGAAAGAGCGTATTGCTTTGATTCAACGCTTTATAGCCATTTTTGGTAAAGACCGTATTGTGAAGGCACTGTTGCAAATAGGCTGACATGATAAGCTAAATATCTTATTTATTTCGAGATACAGCAGATGAATCCCTTCCACGGTCGGCACTTTCAAGGTGAAATCATTCTTTGGGCTGTTCGTTGGTATTGTAAATATGGCATCAGCTATCGTGAACTTCAGGAAATGCTGGCCGAACGTGGAGTGAATGTTGATCACACCACAATTTATCGCTGGGTTCAGCGTTATGCTCCAGAAATGGAAAAACGTTTACGTTGGTATTGGCGTAATCCTACAGATCGACATTTATGGCATCTGGATGAAACTTACGTAAAAGTGAATGGCAAATGGGCATATCTATACCGTGCAGTTGACCAACGTGGCCATACTCTTGATTTCTATCTTTCTGCTAGACGAAATACCCATTCAGCTTATTGTTTTCTTGGAAAAATTTTAAATAATGTGAAGAAGTGGCAAATTCCACAAGTGATCAACACGGATAAAGCACCCACATATGGACGTGCTTTATCACGGTTAAAACGGGAAGGTAAATGTCCACCAGACCTTGAGCACAGGCAGATTAAGTATAAAAATAACGTGATTGAATGTGATCATGGCAAGCTAAAGCGGATCATCAGGGCCACATTAGGATTCAAATCTATGAAGACGGCTTATGCCACAATTAAAGGTATTGAAGTCATGCGTGCACTACGTAAAGGACAAGCATCGTCATTTTATTATGGTCAGCCTCAGGGTGAAGTGTGTCTAATCAACAGGGTTTTCGGTCTCTAAGTACTTTTTAAAGGGAACATCATCGACTCAAATCTCTATTTGCAACAGTGCCCCATGAAGTGCCTGCCTGCGTCTGTTAGCCGAACGCCCCGCGCATGGCGCTCAAATAGCAGGACACCAAGGTTATCCTCCAGCGCTTTCACACGCGCGCTGACGCTCGACTGGCTGATACCAAGTGCCTTGGCCGCATGCCGAAAATTCAGATGCTCGGCGACGGCGATGAACTGAACAAGGGAAATGAGCGGTATCCTGCCAGACAGGATACCGACATTCACGAGGTTTCGATGGTTAGTGCGCCGCATCGGAGCGGGCCTGCTACCAGTCGTCGGTTAGACGACTGGCGACTTCTCGGTGGCAGCCCCACGGAGCCGAAGGAGCACCAGCCCCAACGAAACCAGTACCGCCATCGCCGTGGCGTAACAGATCACGGGCCACGCTGTGTCACCGTTTAAAAGTGCCACCGCCAATGTCCCGACAATGCTGACTATCAGGCTTTGAACGCAGAAGTAGAACGCGACCGCTGATCCCGCGATGTCGTC
>NZ_VPEE01000121.1:0-1944 GCF_013417345.1 Acinetobacter sp. YH16032
TTTGATTGTGTGATGGCTCAAAAGCAGTAATGATTCTTGCAACATCACCACGTTCGACCCAAACCACTGTTAGTAGTCTACCACGATTGCTTAGACCGATTGATATCAACCGTTGTTCGTCATAATGACCAAGATCGTCAAAGGACATCAGCTCTGGATCAAGAAAAACGCTACATACTTCTTCAAAAGTAATTTCACGCCCTCGATAGACTATTTCCATTTTTTTATCGTGCCATTCAAATAGCAGACCGTAATACTCAATCAACGGCATCTTTAGCCTTTTCCCTAGATTTACAACCTTCTAAAAGTCTACTTAGAGGGTTTCACTTATTCAATAACTCATTAATTTAAATGGGTTCTAACATCTAAGTTTCGTATAACCGCCATTATGTTAAGTCAGGCGAAGACTCACTTAAAACAAGAGCTTTAATTTTTACGGCTTTTTCGAAATGATCTAATTTATGTTGCATGATCCACCAATTGGCTGCTTCCATTAAAAGCTCAGGATTATCATTCTTATTCTTGAAAAAAGCATAGAAAGATAAACCTACGCTATCTCCTTTCTTCTCAATTTTCTCATTACATCCATGAATAAATATTTCTCTTAACTCTTTTCTCATATTTTTAACTTTCTCTAAAATTAACATAATACACGTTATACGAAATGCTGTATAATTATCCTTATAATTCAACGCTGTAGTTTCTAGTTTATAGCCCGAGCATCCCTGTTCGGGCTTTTTTTATGATTTTTCATGTTTCACGATCAAAAAACAATCAATGTTCCACGGTTTTGATTAGTCTGATTAAATAGTCCTATCACCCATAGGGCTTGAAAAAACGGCTCCAGAAGCCCCTTTTTTCAGGCTCTGGTTCAATATGCTCCGGCACTGGAATGCGTTTAATTTCTTGAGTAGTCAATCCGCCCTCATTTGGTTTTTTTGACCGAGGATCTGTTGCTATATCCTGGTCAGATTGCTGCTCTGTAAACGTGCTTATATTGGCTTGTGGTGGCTTCATTTCAATAAGTGTAAGTAGCGTGTCAATACGAGCATTTGCCTTCGTTTCCCGATCTTCTGCTTTTTCCAACTGTTTCTTTAAAAACTCAATCTGATTTTTGAGTTCAACAACTGTATTATCAGTGTATTCAGGTGTATCAATGTTTTGTCTTGGAGACGTATCAAGACGTTTTGAGTTTGTTCCACCAAAAGGCTCACCATAGACACGAAGTAATTCTGAAAAGTCGATAGAACCATCATGATCACGACTTAATACTCCGTTTTTTATATCTTTGTAGAGTGTGGCCCGAGATTTTTTATACAGTGTTGCAGCATCACTAACACTGTATTTTGTACTTGTTTTCATATTGTATTACTGTGTATTAACGATACGTATTGGAGAATACAATAAGTGTATTCTCCAATAAACTCAAAGTTTAAAGCCTAAGTTTTTTAGATAAGGTAAAAACTGTTTTTGCTGTTTTGGATCTCTCAACATATCTTTAATTGTTATAGCTAAATCATCATAGCTTTCACCTTGCTGTGCTAGATGTGATAGTTCATGTAAACGAGAAAGTTGATTTCCAAACATATTAATTTGAGCATCTGTTAGTTTATAAAATTCTTTAGGTACATCTGTATTCGGATGACTAATACTCTTAGTCTTTTCTTTAAATGAAAAAATAATACTAGTAACTTTACGACCAGTCTTTTTCTGTTCATAAGTGACATTTAAAGGGCTGCATTCGTTTATTTGGTCTATAGCAGTATCAATTACTCGTTTCTTGAAATCTGCGAATAAAGGGTACTTTTTACCAAGCTCAAGCATTGTCCGCAAATTCTCAACTGAAATTTCACGCTTACCTATTTGTCGATATTGAACAAGTAGCTCATAAATACGAATACCGTACCCACTATTTATTCCAGCGATGTCTGACAGGGCATATTT
>NZ_VPEE01000122.1:0-1888 GCF_013417345.1 Acinetobacter sp. YH16032
TGTTAATTTCACTAATTGCTTTGTCTAATACATTAGACTTGAAATTAGACATAGTCGAATACTCTTCAACACTCAGCCCAAGCTTTGATCTCAAGTCATTGATGCTGTATTTTTCTGTCTTAGTAACGCTTAACCACTTAATAATAAGTTCATATAAGCGAATACTATATTTACTTTTAAAGTCTGAAACTTGTTCGATATAGTATTTTGTAAATTGCTCACTCAATTTGCTTATTAAGCTAATTACTTCATGACTTAGATATAAAACAATCAAACCGTTATTATCAACATACGTTACTTTATTAACCCAATTGGCAGTCGAAAGAGCCTCTATCCCCTTATACCTATCTAGATAACTAAATTCTCTTCGTTTTAATGTCCTAGCAGCATCTTTAAGCAAGGCATAAGCATTATTACTATCGACTTTAAACTGATGAATATAGTCACTCACTGATACTTCTATCGGGGTATCAGGGGAAAGCTTTTGTGATTCTCTAGCTTCGACTATAGCTAGAAGCATTATTCTTTGTTCTATCAATGATAAATTGAATGAAGCATCAATCAGAGCATTATCTTTTACAACTAACTTATTAGTATTTGTCACAATTCTAAGCTTATTTATTAATCTACATAGGTTATATACCGGCTATTTTAAATAGTCAATAATTTAACTATTCAAATACCCCTTAAACCTATCTTTATAACCCCTTAAACCTATCTTTATAACCCCTTAAACCTATCTTTATAACCCCTTAAACCTATCTTTATAAGCTATTAAATTATTTATTTACAGTCACTTAATGAACTATAAAAGCATTTAAAAACATTAAAAATAATTAAAAGCTTAGGGAATGAAAAATTGCCCTATGTTTTCGCTACGCTCAAACTCTATTGAATCTCGCTTTCGCTCGATTCGAGGGGCAATTTTTTGCCTAATCTCGTTGTGACTTTAATAAAAAACAAAAGCAACAATGAATTCGCTTCGCTCATAAGTTTTTTTACTCGCTTCGCTCGGTCTAGAAATCACTTTTCTATAAGTGATTTCCTGTTTTTGAGATTTTGATACTAAAAAATTGTTTTTCAGAGAGTCTAGGCGCGATTTTTCGATGTTCGCTCGTAGACACTCGCTCTGATATAGCGATTTAACGCAAAAATATAGGGGGTATGCGCGATTTTTTCACTGATTACTATGAATCCTATGTCGATGAGGAAAACGTGCTTAAAACGCAAATGATGAGCTTTCAGGAAAAGGTAAGGCGGCCTCCTAAGGAGACCGCCTTGTGTTTTGATTTGCCGTGTTCAAATTCACGAAACTAACGCGCTTAACGCTAATCATTTATTGAGTTCGCGACTAGAACGAACTCGCAGTTATCAACTTACGACATCTTCACTGTTTCCAGTGGAAGCGACTCTCATGGATCCTCCATCAAGACTAAGCTGGTCCTGACTTCTACACATCACAAAGTACACACTTCAAATTGTGTTTTAGTTCCACAATCACGATTTTATATAACATCATCCCACTAGAGCCTTGCGGCCCATCATCGCAAAAATCAGTCAGCAGCAGATCCGTCTCCGGAACAACTGGGTTATTTCAAAGCGCAAACTTCAACGTAACCAGCGCTTTTCTTAATGATTACTCATGAAATATTATTCATCCGAGCGCTACATCAGGATGTTTAACGTTTATTCACTTTCTTCCGTGCCAAACAGGCTTGCCGCATTTCATAGCTGCCGAGGTTGCCACACCTCTCCCCTGACAAACTTTGTTTTCTCAGTCCGGTTATGCACCGTATTGCCTTTCGTTCACCCACCCCTTACGTTTTTATTCGCTCGAAGTGACCTAATTAATCTGTAAATAAAACCAAATTAAATCTATTCAGCAACT
>NZ_VPEE01000014.1:0-79073 GCF_013417345.1 Acinetobacter sp. YH16032
CTCGGTTAATTAAGGCGCGGTTATAGGATGACCAATTGGTTGTACGGTAGATTTTAGAGGCAGGCTTATTCATTTTGAAATTATATTGCTGAATAAGCTTTTGATGCTAGGTTTGTGCAACAAAGCCGCTGCGAAGTATTAAATGTACCTATCACTGCATATTTAACTTCAAACTGATCTTTCACCTCAATTAATGAGGTGTTCATGAAATAGCTACAATATCACTTGCTTGTAAGCCACGCTGACCTTGTTGCACAACAAATTGAACTCGCTGTCCTTCGAGTAGATTCTTGAAACCATTTGCTCGAATTTCACTAAAATGAGCAAATACATCTTGACCATTATCTACAGCGATAAATCCGAAACCCTTAGTTTCGTTGAACCACTTAACAGTACCAGTTGTTAAATTAGACATCATTTATTTCCTATATTATGTAATGAATAATTAGAAAATAATTTTGAAGATAGACTTTTAATAGAATGAAAGATGTAATTAATATCAGATCAAAATAAAATTAGTAAACAATAAAATTATAATTCTAGAAAACGAATATAACACATATTTAATTGATTTAATTTTCTTTAATAAAAAAACCTAACTACAGATCGACCGCAATTAGGTTGTAAACTTTTAAATTAGTTTTTAATTGGTAGCGGGAGCTGGATTTGAACCAACGACCTTCGGGTTATGAGCCCGACGAGCTACCAGACTGCTCCATCCCGCATCAACAAGTGCATTTGTACGCTAATTTGAGATATATAGCAATCTAAATAATTTATTTTTATCAAAAACTATAAAATCATTATCGTTACTAGATAAATTATTCAGATAATTCTGTTTTAAATTTTTGATGTAAAGACCTATACAAATTGAGTTTAAATTTTTCATTATTTAGTAATAATGTCGACTCTTCAGCCCAAGTAGCCTTTCCCACATCTAAACCAGAATGATTCAATGCCCAATCAGATATATACCCATAGATAAAAGAGTTATCAGCAAAGACCCATTTTACGATCTTATTTTGTTCATTCAGAAACACCTTATATGTAGGTAATGAACCAAAAAAACTAAATTTAGTGTATATATATTTGTAATGTTCGTTCATAGAATTATTTTAAAAAAAAGATGGACCATAATAGCAGTTTTATGTGTTTTAACTAATAAAAAAACATCGCTTGTAAAATCAATTCGAGGTTGATTTTAAAATACGGATTCACTTTTCATAAAAAAATTAATGATCACATGAAGGTCTTCTCGATCACTTTTTCAAGAATAATTTTAGAATTAATGTTGGCTATACCTTTAATTTTGTTTAACTTATTAATAATAAACTGGGAAAACCCATTTAAATCTTTGGTGGCCACAAAGAGAACGTAATTCGAATCCCCTGTAATGATAAAAGCATTGATCACTTCATCAAAATTACGAATCTGGCTCAGAAAATGCTGATGATCTGATTCGGTCAGCTGATTGAGTTTAATTTCGACAATCGCCTCAACCTGAATACCCAATTTTTCATAATTAATTTTTGCTTGGTATTTTTCGATGACTCCATTGTTTTCTAAAATTTTGACACGTCGATGGCATGCTGAAGCAGAAAGATTCACTAAATCTGCCAATTCCTGATGACTTAGTCGTGCATTTTGTTGTAATAGTCTTAAAATTTTATGATCAATGAGGTCTAAATTCATTCCTAAATATCATCCTGATTTTTTATATTTAATTCGAATACTATCCAGTTTTCATGCAATTTCAAGCATAATTATCGGATAAATACTAAAAATTACCGTGATAAAATCGAATGAAATAACACGGACCGAGTCAGGATAAAAATGATTACCTTAGATCAATGCAAAGCATGGGATGCTGAAGACGAACTGAAACATTTAAAAAATGAATTTGCTATACCTGAGAATACTATCTATCTAGATGGAAATTCCCTTGGTGCACGCCCTACATCTGCTTTAACACGTGCTCAAGAAGTGGTGAGCCAAGAGTGGGGGGAAGATCTCATCAATAGCTGGAACAAAGCGGATTGGTGGGGATTATCGACTCGGTTAGGTGATAAGGTGGCTCAGCTCATTGGGGCAAATCCAGGCGAAACGGTGATCTCTGATTCAACCACACTCAACTTATTTAAAGCACTCTCTGCTGCTGTCAAAATCCAAGCTGAAATCGCTCCTGAACGTAAAGTGATTATTGCGGAAAAGGACGTCTTCCCGACTGACCTCTATATTATTGAAGGTTATATTGACCTTGTTCAAAAAGGCTACCAACTGGTTTTAATCGAACATCCTGATGAATTAGAAACCACTCTGAAAGCCCATCAAACGGCAGTTGTGGTGTTGTCACATATCAATTACCGCTCAGGCTATTTCTATGACATGGAACAAGTCAACCAAACGATTCATCAATATAACGCTTTGGTCATCTGGGATCTATGCCACTCTGCAGGCGCTGTTCCAATCGATTTAAACAAGACCCAAAGTGATTTTGCCGTAAGTTGCACATATAAATACCTTAATGGTGGACCAGGTTCTCCTGCCCTCATCTGGGTAAATGCAAAACACCAAAATAAATTTTGGCAACCTCTTTCAGGATGGTGGGGTCATCAACGTCCTTTCGATATGGCTGATCACTACGAGCCAGCTCAAGGCATTCGTCGTTTTTTATGTGGCACACAAAGTATTTTGTCCATGAGTTTGATCGAATGTGGTTTAGATGTGTTCTTAAAAACTGACATGCAAAAGATCCGAGAAAAATCTCTAAATTTAACAGATCTCTTTATTCAATTGGTTGAACAGGAATGTGCTGAATTTGGTTTTGAGTTAATTACACCAATCGATCATTTACAGCGTGGTAGTCATGTGAGTTATTGCCATGAACACGGTTATGCCATTGTCCAAGCGCTTGTTGCACGTGGTGTGATTGGAGATTACCGAGAGCCAGCCGTGCTCAGATTTGGGGTCACACCTTTGTACCTAAGCCATGAAGACATTTGGCATGCTGTTCAACATCTTAAACAAGTGATGCTGAATGAAGAATGGAAAAATGAAAAATATTCGGTGCGAGGTCAAGTAACTTAATTCAGTTACTCACTTTACATCACCATGGCCAGGAGGGCTTATGAGTAACTTCGATAAAATTCAAACACGCGAAGCAGGATTACATAAAAAATTAACCGCTAAACAAATGGGCATGATTGCAATAGGCGGTGCCATTGGCACCGGTCTATTCATGGGCAGTAAATTTGCCATTAGTTTTGCAGGACCTGCTGTCATTCTAAGCTATGCGATCGGCGGATTAATTGCTTTTGCACTAATGGCTTGCTTGGCAGAAATGACTGTACAACACCCCACTTCAGGCTCGTTTGGTGCTTACGCTGAACATTATATCAACCCACTTTCTGGTTTCTTAGTTCGTTATAGCTACTGGGCATGTATCGTGTTGGCTGTAGGCACTGAAATTACCGCCGTGGCTGACTATATGAAACTTTGGTTTCCTCATGTCGGTTCAGGTATTTGGATCGTGTTTTTTTCAACCGTACTTCTCGCAGTAAATGCTTATAGTGTCAAAGCATTTGGCTTAGTTGAATATTGGTTTTCGACGATCAAAGTGTTTGCCATCATTGTGTTTATTCTGTTGGCAATAGGTATTTTGACGCAAGATCCAAATCCTCATCAAGCGCTAACTCACAATCTCACTGCACATGATGGCTTTATGCCAAATGGATTTAAAGGTGTTTGGATTGGTGTCATTATTTCTATTTTTAGTTATCTCAGTATCGAAATGATCGCGGTTGCTGCAGGTGAAGCCAATGATCCTGAAAAAGCAGTTAAATACGCTTTCAAAAGCACTGCGATTCGCTTATTTCTATTTTATTTACTATCGCTGAGTTTAATTGTCACTCTCGTTCCATGGACTCAATTGATAGCACCAGGTGCAACCAGTCCTTTCGTGTCTGTTATGCAAATTGTCGGCATTCCTTTTGCTGATCATATTTTAAACTTCATTGTGATTGTGGCAGCACTGTCCGCAATGAACAGCATGTTATATATCTCAACGCGTATGTTATTCAGTTTGTCACGTTCAGGAGATGCACCGAAACTGTTTGGTAAAATTCGTAAAAATGGGGTGCCCATCAATGCCTTGCTACTTTCGGCAACAGGTATTGCCGTGGCGAGTATTGTATATAGCATTAATCCCGAATCAGCATTTCCAATCATGATTGCACTGTCCATGTTTGGAGCTTTATTTACTTGGGGGGCGATCTTTGCCACACACTACTTCTTTAGAAAGAACTTAGCAAAAAATAATATCCACCTCAAATACAGCATTCCTGGTAGTCGTTATATTTCCTTTATTGGTTTGTTTGCCATTCTTGCAATCACGCTTACCACATGGTTTACGCAAGAATTTAAATCAACTCTCCAGTTTGGCGTGCCTTTTATCGTGATGTTAATCATTTTCTATCAAATGAAGAAATCATCCTTAAAGCATCAATTAACTGAAAATGAACAAGCCTAGTAAAGGAGCTGTAAATCATGCTCTATGACAACTCGCAAACTGTGACGGATGAAAATCAGATCTTATCTGATTTTCAAAAAATGAGCCAAGCGACTTATAAGCAACACCATCATATTGCCGATTTACAGTACGACTTTCAGCGAAGATCTACACTGGATTTTTTCCCCACACCTGTTGCCACCAATACTACTGTTATTTTTATACATGGTGGTTATTGGCAATGGTGTGAAAAAAGGGATTTTGCCTTTGTTGCTGAATTTGTTTTAAAGCAAAATGCTCAATGTGTGTTGGTTGAATATGATTTAGCGCCTCAAAGTAGTTTAAATCTGATTAATCTACAAATTCGCAAAGCGCTCGATTATATCCACAAACAAACTTGGATCAGCCCCAATGTCATTGTGGTTGGACATTCTGCTGGTGCCCATTTGGCTGCTTTAAATTTAGATCATCCCTTGATTTGTTCAGCGGTATTACTCAGTGGGATCTATGACCTAAAACCGATTCAAGAAACGCATTTAAACAAGGCTTTAAATTTATCTGAGCTAGACATTAAAAACTTAAGTCCAGTTGAACATTCTACGCACTTTGCTAAGCCCTGTACGATTGTGTATGGACTCGATGAGTTACCAGAACTGAGATGGCAAAGCCAAAAATATTATCAATTTCGGCAGCAACTAGAGCCTGAATTCACGCATCTCTTGAGTTTTGCAGACACCAACCACTATTCCATTTTGGAACGATATTTTAAATCGATAATGACCACCTAATTTCTACTCAGCTTTAATCAGCTGAATCACCAGCTTAATTCATATCTAGTCACACGGATGTTACTATGTCAAAACCATGCTTTTACAAGTTATTGCTTTCCTGCACCTTTATTTTGTCAAATCTTACATTTGCCGAGATAACACTCATTGATGAACAGCAAATTGTGAGTGAATCCGATCGTTTAAAACTCACCACGTCTGGTAGTATTCGTCTACAAGCCTTAAATTTCGATCATTACGATCAATCTAACGAAAATCAGAAATATCGCAGAGATGGTTATAGCTCAAATAGCCGTATGTATGCCAATGCTGATTATGCATGGAATGAACGTTTGCATTTAATTGCAGGCTATCAAAACTATATCAATCTTCCCAAGATGCTGGATTGGGACGGTCATTACCGTTCCTCTGATGAAAACATCACCACCGAACAGGCGTATATTGGTCTGCGTGATTCAGCATACGGTACCGTTAAATTTGGAAAAATCTATAGTATTTATTACGACATTGTAGGTGCCAAAACTGACCTATGGAATTACTCAACCTTGGCTCAGCCCCAAACGTGGAGCCCTGTCGCTTATACAGATGGTACGCAAGCAGCTCATAAAACTTTACGTTATGAGCTCAAAACGGATAAAGCAAACTTATATGCCAGCTATTTGTTCAAGGATAGTACGACGGTCGCAGATACGGATGTGCAATATCAACGTAAAAATGGTGCCGAATTGGCAGTTGATGTGCATTTAAATAAAAATTTAAGTTGGGCGACCTCATGGAAGTACAACGATGCTAGTCTGAACAATCAACAAGATAAACATGATTTAAAGCAAGAAATTTGGGCAAGTTCATTATTTTATTTTGATGGAAAATGGATGCTTAGCTTTGGCGCTGGTTGGTATAAAAATCTAGTTCCAAATTTTGATGCTTACAGTGAATCGAGCGATTTTCAACTTCAATCATTGCTGAATACTGAGGCTTATGGCGTTGAATTTTATGCGGGACAGCACTTCAAGATTGAAGAATACGGTATCAAATTCATTCAGCCCTATATCATGGGAAATCAACTTGAATATACCAGTGGCTCAGAGTTTAAACGCCGTGATCTCGGTGTTGGTATAGCAGCTAGATTTAACCATGGTTTTGGATTTGATTATGAACGTTTATATACACATGATACGTTCCAAACCCCAGATATGCATTTATTCCGTTTACGTTATGAATGGTAAATTCTAATTTTAGGTTAACTATCCTTCAAAGCCTTGTTATTTAAAAAGGCTTTGAAGGATCACTCATGGATTCGCATCAAATCTCAATAAGTTGTAGCGTTATACAAAGTCTTTAATAAATTTTATTTAATGCATAACATTTCAATTAACTTAATATTTTTAGAAAGTTGCATTGACATGGGTTCAAAATAAATCGTATCGAATGAATTATTATCATCTACGGCTTTACCTTGCGGCGTAAAACGCTGGCTTTTGACATAGGCTCTGGCTTTATTTTGACAATCAATTTGATGAACGGCTTGTATGTAGCCCTTGGGTTTGATGTTTAATGAGGGTACGCCATGTTCATACACATATTTATAGTCAATTTCAAAAATATGCGAGGCTTGATCGAGTGATTTAATAGTCGTTTTATCAATATATGACCAGCCCCCATCATCCCGATCAAACATGGTCCATTGTGGTGATTGTGCTAAGCTGATGCTGCTACACAGCACACAAGTTAAAAATATAATCCCGTCTTTCATTCAACTGTCCCTAATTCAACTATGAACAAACGTTTTACTATATCACCATAAAAACAAAAAACCCTTTGTTATACAAAGGGTTTTTAACTATTTAATTCATTGTTAAATAATAAAAAACATTAAAATTTAACAAAAGTATATCTCTAGTGTGTCTCAGAACGGTAAATCATCATCTAAATCAGATGGTGCTGTCGCCATTGGCTTCGGCGCTGGTTGATTTTGTGGCTTTTGGAAGCCTTGGTTAACGTTGTTATTACCATAACCAGCTTGGTTACCATAACCGCTACCTTGATTATTATTGTTATAACCACCTTGGTTGCCATAACCACCGCCTTGGTTGTTATTAAAACGTGGTTGATTATAACCTTCACCACCATTTTCACTTTGCTGACGATTATTAGAATCTAACATCTGCATTTGTTCGCCACGAATTTCAGTCGTGTAACGTTCTTGACCATTTTGGTCTGTCCACTGACGGGTACGTAAAGAGCCCTCAATATAAACTTTTGAACCTTTACGTAAATATTGCTGTGCAATTTCACCTAAACGATTATGTAAGACGATACGGTGCCATTCTGTTTGTTCTTTGCGTTCACCTGAGTTTTTATCTGTCCAAGATTCACTTGTCGCAATTGAAAACTGCGTTAATGAACCACCATTGGGAAATGTTTTTGTCTCAGGATCTTTACCTAAAGTACCAACTAAAATAACTTTATTCACGCCGCGCATGTGCTCTAATCTTCCTATTCGATTCTATGTTTTACTTTATAAGAGTTATGATTAAATGGCTACCTCTTTACCCAACAAGTGCGTTAAATGTTGTCGCGCAGTGTCATCTAACTGCTGCTTATCAACTTTGACATAGACCACTTGTTGATCAGTCATCACCACGACCTCTTCAATACCACGAATTGCCAGTAACTGAGAAGTCCATTCATCTGTTTCTTGGACTTTGGGCAAACTCAAAATCAGTGATGATAAATAACGTGGCTGCTTTAATCCAAAACTAATCAACAGCCAAAGAATGGCAATTCCTGTCAGTACCCCCCAGCCTAGAGCAGTGTTATTTAACATCAGCAATTGCCCACCCAGTATACCGCCAAAAAAAGCACCTAAGAATTGACCACTGGCATTCACACCCATTGCTGTCGCTTTGGATTGGATAGGTGCTGCCTTCGATAACCAAGATGGCAGTAGTGCTTCCATCACATTAAAGGCAATAAAGAAAAGACCTAAACCAAGCAACAAAATGTATTTCGATTCAAATCCAAAAATCATCACGATCAAACCGGCGATGATCCCAGCAATCGCAGTCAGAAAAATACCTCGCATTTTTCGATATTTTTCAGCAAGAATGATACTAGGAAAAGCAAAAAATAAACTGATTACCAATAAGGGAAGATAGATCAAACCATGCTGAGCTAAAGGAATATCTGCAAAGTCAATCAATTGAGAAGGCACATAGATGAACATCGCCGTCAGCAATAAATGCAAAGCAAACACAGAAACATGTAAGCGATTTAAATCGCCCATTTTCAAAACTTGTTTTAGCTGAGTGAGATAACCTTGCTGAAAATTTTTATGATGCCGTGTTGTTTTGGGAACAAGAAATAGCATTGCAATGGCAAGTAATCCCATGAGCGTAGTCACCCAGAATAAGCCTGAAATACCCACCACACTGGTCAACCATGGTCCTAAACTAAATGCAATAACGAAGGAGAGACCAATACTCATCCCCATCATTGCCATCGCCTTCATACGATTTTCTTCACGCGTAACATCAGCCAATAACGCCATGACGACAGCAGAGACAGCCCCACCCCCAGCTATTGCACGCCCTATAATCACACCATAGATTGTGTCTGACATTGCCGCGATTGCTCCACCCAAGGCAAATAAGAATAAACCCAATACGATCAACGGCTTTCGGCTATAGCGGTCTGCAATCAAACTAAAAGGAATTTGTAGTATTGCCTGAGTCAAACCATACACACCTACGGCCAAACCAATCAAAGCAGGTGTTGCATATTCATAAGCCTGTCCCGCAACAGAAAAGACCGGGACAATCATAAACAGACCTAACATTCGCAATGCAAAAATGCTGCTCAATGCAAATGTGGAACGGCGTTCTAAGGCATTCATCATAAAATTTAGGTTATCGCGTGATTTCTATGTCTACTTTGATTATAGAATATTCGGCTGATGAACAGGCATGAATTTTATTTGAAATAAAGATCAACACCATCTGTTTTCCCTAGAGCAAAAGCCTTAAGCCAAAAAAAGCACAGCTTGTGCTGTGCTTTTTTTGATGTGTTCATCTAGCCTTGTAGCGCTTGACGCTTCTTATATTGAATAGATGCAATCACTGCCCAAACAATAAATGCTACACCAATCAGACCTGTTACCACTTCAGGAACATGCACGCCCGTACCACTCGCAATCATAATGAAAGCCAATGCACCAATTGCATAGTGCGCACCATGTTCTAAATAGATGTAAGCATCTAAAGTACCTTTCTCAACGAGATAGATGGTAATCGAACGAACAAAGATGGCACCAATCGCGAGACCTAACATAATCACCACAACATCTGAAGTAATGGCAAAAGCACCAATCACACCATCAAAACTAAATGATGCATCCAATACTTCTAAATACAAGAATCCACCGATACCCGCTTTGACTACGCCTGTTGGCACACCATTACTATCGTGACCAATTGCATTACCATTTTCATCAATTTCAGGCTCACCACCCAGCAAATGGCTCAGTACTTGTACCCCAATATAAATGACGATGCCCCAGATACCCGCCATAGTCACGACTAAGCGTTTAGCTTCATCAACATTAGCTGCCATGATCAGTAAAGCCACTAAAGCTACAAATACAGATAGTGCAGGTACAGATGCCAGTTTCGCTAAACGACGCTCAATCCATTTGAACCAATGCGTGTCTTTGCCATCATCCAAGAAAAAGTTAAGGAATACCATCAATAAGAATGCACCACCGAATGCTGCAATTTCAGGGTGATGATTCATCAGTCGTGCCGAATATTCTTTAGGGTCATTTAATGCCAAATTGACAACTTCCATCATGCCCATATCTGCTGTGACCGCGACGATCACAATTGGGAAGATTAAACGCATACCAAATACTGCAATGAGAATACCCACAGTCAGGAAAAGCATTTTCCAAAAGTGATCCCAATGACGAAGCACTGAAGCATTGACAACAGCATTATCAAAAGAAAGTGAAACCTCCATCACAGCTAAAATTGCAGTGATGGTCAGTACGGTGAACATGGTCTTGAGGCCAGCTTCTGGACCATGGGTATAACCCCAATAGGCAGACAGCGCAAGACACACGATCGTGAATACGATTGAGAAACCAAAATGTTTCCACATAATCTAGCGACCTTATAAAAATGATGTGAATCAATAAAAATTTTACAAAACATAAACTTAGAGTTTTTATATGACGATTATTAAACGAAGTCTGTGCTTAGTGATTTGTAAAAATTCTAAAAATTGAATGTCTGATTTCTAGCGCTAAAAGACACTCAATTAAACTGTGCTAATTATGACGAGTTTTCAAAATTTATCCAAAGTTCTTCGTATGATTTTTTTGTTGAAGATGATGTATCGCTCAAGCTAGTTTTGTAACGACAAATTGATATGATCTTAGATGATACCTAGAGATGATTTTATTCAGGATGGATTTATGCGTTTTTCAGAAGCCGTTTGGCAACGAAACTACGATTTATATCAAAAAACATTAGCACTCCCTTTTAACCAAGAACTGGCGCTTGGAACACTGAATCAAGAAGCTTTTTGCCATTACGTCATTCAGGATGCGCATTATTTGGTTGCCTATGGTCGAGCATTGGCTATTTGTGGTGCTAAAGCATATGACTCCGATGCCATTATTCAATTTACGCAAGGTGCTAATGAAGCAATTGTGGTTGAGCGTGAACTGCACAATGGTTTTATGCACGAATTTGGCATCACTAAAGCTGATTTTGAAAATACACCTTTGACTGCTGCTTGCCATCATTACACCTCATTTCTGACAGCTACTGCATGGTCAGAGAGTTATCCTGTCGTTTTAGCTTCATTACTGCCGTGCTATTGGATTTATGCGGAAGTGGGCAAAGACATTCTTAAACGTAATATTGCAAATAATCCTTATCAAGCGTGGATTGACACTTATGCTGGCGAGCATTTCAACGAAGAAGTACGAAAAGTCATTGAAATTATTGACCGTGTTGCGGCAGAAAGCGATCAACATACCATTGAAAAAATGCATCAAGCTTACACACGGGGAGCTGAACTCGAATATTTATTCTGGGATAGTGCCTATCATCAACGTCAATGGTTAAGCCTAGATCACTCATGATGCTATTACCTGCATAACCAAATTAAAGGTCGGTGATCTAAACTGCATTGCCGACTTTCAGGCTCATTTCGATTTAAATGGATTTAAGACTGGATTTTAAAGCAAACTTCAAGCACAATTATTATTGATAATAATTCTCATTATCATAAATAAAATTTACTTGAGGTTTTCTATGCAACATTCACTGGGAACAGAAGCAATCCGTGCATATTTCACTTTACAATGCTGTTGGTTAAATAATGAAGAAGTTTATTTAGAAAAAGGATGTACACACTGTGGATCTGCTGCCACATATCTCATTTATTTTACCAATCATCATATTCAAAATTTAATGCTCGACTTCATTGCACAATACTCTTGTTCAAGCTCTATACGTTTTGATTTTCTAGATTTACAACATTTCGAAGCCGAATATAACGATTTTCTTCAACACTTAGAAAAAGAAGTAAATTTTTACGCACGTCAACATCATGCTATTGAAAGACATATATGTTTTGAACAGGTGGACTCTATTTTCGAACGTCACTATTCACGTGCTTGCTAATCAATATTCACCCGAAATTCACTTATATTTAACATCCTATGGCTCATCATGACATCAAATTTGCGAATTGATTATGTCTTGTTCATCTATTTAAAATCAGATTACAGGAGCTCTCAAAGCACTTTACATTGGACTTTTGCTGTTCAATGAAATTTTACCGACATAATTTGTCGTGTTTTATTTTTCATTTGTGCTTGAACAAAATTAAATCGCTATCATATATCACCTTCACTCAGCATATTTTCGAGATGTTTTATGAGCCAAAGTCATATCCGTATTCGAGGCGCACGCACCCATAACTTAAAAAATGTGAACCTTGATATTCCACGCGATAAGTTCGTGGTGATTACGGGACTTTCAGGTTCAGGTAAATCTTCACTGGCTTTCGACACCTTATATGCAGAAGGTCAACGTCGCTATGTGGAATCTTTATCTGCCTATGCACGCCAATTCCTGTCACAAATGGAAAAACCTGAAGTCGATTCGATTGAAGGTTTAAGCCCAGCTATTGCCATCGAGCAGAAATCAACCAGTCATAACCCACGTTCAACGGTCGGTACGATTACTGAAATTTATGACTATTTACGTTTGTTGTATGCTCGAGTGGGTACACCCTACTGCCCTGAGCATGACTTGCCGATGGTGGCACAAACCGTGTCGGAAATGGTTGATGCGGTTAAAGCACTTGAAGAAGGTACTGCTTTATTGTTACTTGCTCCTGTTGTACGTGAGCGCAAAGGTGAATACACCAATTTATTTGAGCAATTACAAAGCCAAGGTTTCGTCCGTGCACGTGTAGACGGTGAAATTATGGAAATTGATCCACCGCCTGAACTGGATAAGAAGAAAAAACATACCATTGAAGTCGTGGTCGACCGTTTTAAAGTCCGCGATGACCTAGGCAACCGTATTGCAGAAAGTTTTGAAACCGCGCTACGTTTAGGTGGCGATATTGCCATTTTGTCATGGATGAAAGGCGAACAATCTGATCGTGTGTTTTCAGCAAAACACTCATGTCCTGAATGTGACCGTGCCGTTGCCGAATTAGAACCTCGTCTGTTTTCTTTTAATAACCCATTTGGTGCTTGCCCGGTCTGTGATGGTTTAGGGACACGCAGCCATTTTAGTTCTGACAAACTCATTCCAAACCCTGAAGTCAGCATTAGCCAAGGGGCAATTCGTGGTTGGGATCGTCAGCGTCCATACTATTACAGCATGATTGAAAAAGTCGCTGCACACTTCGACTTCTCACTTGATACGCCGTGGAATGAACTTGATGCGGATACCAAAAAGAAATTCCTTTACGGTACAGGCAAAGAAAAAATTGACTTAAGCTATATCGATGAACGTGGTCGCCGTCATAACCGTGTGATGGCTTTCGAAGGGGTTTTACCACATTTAGAACGTCGTTACCGTGAAACTGAATCAAACTATGTACGTGATGATTTAGCTCAGTATTTATCGAATGCGGCATGTGACGCTTGTGGCGGTTCACGTCTCAATGAAATTTCACGTCATGTGCGTGTCAAAGACAAAACCATTGCCGAAATTACCAAAATGTCGATTGGCGATGCTGAAAGCTATTATCAAGACCTTAATCTTGAAGGTGCCAAAGGTGAAATTGCCGATAAGATTTTTAAAGAAATTCGTGAGCGTTTGCACTTCCTCGTTTCTGTAGGCTTGAATTATTTAAGCCTTTCACGTTCTGCCGAAACCTTATCAGGCGGTGAAGCACAGCGTATTCGTTTAGCTTCGCAAATTGGTGCTGGCTTAATGGGTGTGATGTATGTGCTGGATGAACCATCAATTGGTTTGCATCAACGTGATAATGACCGTTTGCTTGAGACTTTGGTTCGTTTACGTGATCTCGGCAATACCGTTTTAGTGGTTGAGCATGATGAAGATGCCATTCGTGCAGCGGATCATATTATTGATATTGGTCCTGGTGCAGGTGTGCATGGTGGTCATGTCATTGCCGAGGGGACTTATGATGAATTGGCAGCCAATGAGGATTCTCTGACAGGCAAATACCTTTCAGGTAAGTTAAAAATTGAGGTGCCGAAAACGCGTGTACAACCACCTAAACCTGATGAGCAAATTAAGCTGATGGGTGCATGTGGTCACAACTTAAAGAATGTTGATCTCACCATTCCTTTAGGTGTGATGACCTGTGTGACGGGTGTATCGGGTTCAGGTAAATCGACTTTAATTAACCGTACTTTATTGCCACTTGCTGCAACACAATTGAATGGTGCAACGACGTTAACGGCAGAAAAATTTGATTCGATTGATGGCTTACAATTCCTCGATAAAGTCGTGGATATTGACCAAAGCCCAATTGGACGTACACCGCGCTCAAACCCTGCAACCTATACAGGTTTGTTTACGCCAATTCGTGAACTCTTTGCTCAAACCCCAGAAGCCAAAGCACGTGGGTATGCCGCAGGTCGTTTCTCGTTTAACGTGAAAGGTGGTCGCTGTGAGGCTTGTGAAGGCGACGGTATGATTAAAGTGGCGATGCATTTCTTACCGGATATGTATGTGCCATGCGATGCCTGCCACGGCAAGCGTTATAACCGTGAAACTTTGGAAGTCGGCTATAAAGGTAAAAACATTTCTGACGTGTTAGAGATGACCGTTGAAGATGCAATGCATTTCTTTGATGCGATTCCTGTGATTCACCGTCGTTTAGAAACTTTACATCAAGTTGGTTTAGGTTATATCCGTTTGGGTCAGTCGGCAACCACGCTTTCAGGTGGTGAAGCACAGCGTGTGAAACTTGCACGTGAGTTGGCGAAGCGTGATACAGGTAAAACACTGTATGTGCTTGATGAGCCAACCACAGGTTTACATTTCCACGATATTGCGAAACTTTTGGATATTCTTCATGAGCTACGCAATAAAGGTAATACCATTGTGGTGATTGAGCATAACTTAGATGTGATTAAAACTGCCGACTGGATTGTGGACTTAGGTCCTGAAGGTGGTGCTGGTGGCGGTATGATTATTGCCGAAGGTACGCCTGAAGAAGTAGCGAAAAATAAGGTTTCGCATACGGCGAGATTCTTAAAGCCGATGTTAAAGTGATTTTGAAAGGGCTCATAAGAGCCCTTTTTAATTGTCTAATCTTGAAATCAGATAATTCATATACTCCGTATAGAAAGGCTCTTTCTCTGCTTTTTCTTTATATATTTCAGTAATCAACTGGCGAATTCTTTGGCTTGTCTCTTGATCCTCTTGATTATCTAATATTTTCTTAACAACATAGCTACTATTGAGAGATGTGAATCTCGCATCATTATTTATTTCTTCAAAAAGAAGTTTTTCCCACTGTCCTTTACTAGCGTATTCAATTGCTAATTCATCTCGATCATTCCAAACTTCATTTATATAAACTTGAAAAATTGCATCAATCAGCTTTGGTAATTCTTCTTTAGAAGGTTGATGATTTAAAATCAACTCCTTAAAAACAGGTCTTATTTCATCATCATCTTGAATATTATAAAAACTTTGACGCTCTTTATTCTTTTGTTCTTTAATCCATTCACAAATATTTTGCTCCAATGATGTAACATCCTCATTAAAAATTTCTAAAATTTTTAAAGCAAAATTTAAATTATGAATATTTTCTAAGCCAACTACAGCTTTCGTTGCTTTATGGAAAATCTTTGGAAAATTCTTGCCTACTCGAAGCCCCCCAAAAATCTTCACACAACTTATGAAAATCATCTTTAATTTTATTATTTTCTTCAGAAATCATCGTGGAGTTTGCTAGGTCATGTAATAAAGTCCAATTTGGCTCTCCTTTTTGATCAAACCATTTTTTAAACTCCATAAACCATTCATCAGAATAAATAAATTTGTAATCTAGTGACTTCAATGATTCATAGGTTTTACGTTTTCTCTCAGCCCAATCAGTCTGATTTTTCTCAAGCCTTGACTTTATATCTTCCCAATTAAACTCATATTTTTTTCCAAAATCTTCAATGAAATATCCTTGAAGAACTCTTATAAGAATAATCTTTTTTGTTGAATCAGCAACGTCTTGCGATAATTGCTCTCTAAATTGTTTATTCAGCTTTATCACTTTTTGAAAAAATCGAAAATTATGAATTTCCATTTCATCAGCAAACTGCACCATTAAACCTACTAATGACTCATCTATATCTTTTGTATTTTCACGAAGTAAAGGTTCAACAGAAGTAATTTTGATTGTTTCATCAATCAATTTTTCTTTGTATTCAGCATATTTTTTTTGATTGTCATCTTCATTTTTCGTTTCATCTAAAATCAATATAACTTGGCAATTTCGCTCTAATTTAAGCTGATTTGCTAGACCCATTACATCTTTTATATCTAACTTTTTAGACATTCGTTCAAAGTCATCAAAGCAGATGATTGCATCTCTGACTTGAGAATACAAAACTGCTTCAAAAATTTTAGCTGATGAGTTAATACTAAATCCTTCAGTACTTCCACTCATTTTTACATCACGAAGTGCTGATAATCCTTTCTTTACAAAAGTAGGAATCTCAAAATTCTGAGAGGACTCTATATTGAAATAATTACTGCTCATATTTGTTGAAATAGCAGTTTTGAGATCAGAGATACTCTCTATTCCAAATAAAGATACATACGCGTATTTTTTACTAAATATTTTGTCTTTATTCTTTCTTTCATAACTTGGCTTTTGCTTTATTTCATTTTCTTCTTGTTCAGCTCTTCTTTTGATAAATTTATACCAACTAAAAGTCTTTCCTACTCCCCAACATCCCGTAATCGCAATTGCGATTCCTTTATTTTGATTCTCTTTAAAAATAGTTTCTAAACTTTGTTCTTGTTGAATATTCATTGCCTAAAATAATTCATGCTTTTTATATACTTATAAATAAAAAAGAAATGAAAAACAATCAGCTTGACACTGTATTACGCCCTGCTGCTTTGGCTTTAAATAAGGCTTGGTCTGCCTTAGCAAATAAGGCTTTCCAAGAATCAGCACCGACAGCGACACCCACACTGATCGATACAGTAAACGACTGACCTTGCTCATCTGTAAATTGTAAATCACCAATACTCTTACGCATCTTTTCTGCAGCACGTAAACCATGTTCAAGGTCTAAATTTTCAATCAACACCAAAAACTCATCCCCACCAAAGCGAACGACTAAATCAGTTGATCGAACATTATGACTTAAACAATTCGCCACCTGCTGAATGACCTGATCCCCTGCCACATGACCATATTGATCATTAACCTGTTTAAAATAATCAATATCTACAATCATCAAACACGTTTGGGTAAACTTATTGGGCTGAGCTTCCATAAGTTTGGTATAGGCTTCTAAAGCAAAACGATTTGAAACACCTGTTAATTTATCAGTATTGGCAATATTCTTTAATTCAAATTCAAACTCATCACGTTGATGCAACATTTTCTGAAGTTTTTGCATCGCTTCGTGTAATGAATGTACTTGCTTCTGCTGATCTTCAATAAAATGACTATCGACCAAAGCATTGGCATACGATAATTCAACTAATTTATCTCTCACCATAATAAGCGGCGAAATAACTTTACGTTGAACATAAATCATCGTAAATAAAGCAGCCAATAGTGAAATTAAAGAGACAATCAATGTGAGTATAAAGTTGAGTTGATTCGCGTCTTTTTCTGACTTTGCGATTTCAACGCTCTTATTGAGCAAATAGTCTTGCAAATCGATAACTGTTAAGAATTTACCAGATACAGCTACACTTAATTCAGTCCCTGATAAAAAATAAGGTTGTCCCTTTCGGCTTTCATCAATTAATCGCATGATGATAGGTAAACCTTGATCAATAAACTGAGTTTTCACTTCTTGGTGTAAACGAGCGAATTCAGCTGTACGATGGCGTTCTGGTTGGATGGTATTCACTAAATCCCACAAATAGCGAACTTGTTTTTGCGTTTGTAATGCGCGTGCAATATTGTCACTTGGTAACGGCTGCTGAAATGTCACATGTGCAGTTACGTTTGAAGCAACACGTCCAGCCTGATCACGCAAATCTGCCAACACCAAAATCATGGTGTAATAATGCCCCATCGAACTGTCTTTACTTTTAGACTGCATTACCAGTTTTTTCAGTAAATCATGGCTGCTATCCCACGCATTAAACATTGTAAGAATAGCTTGATCTAAAGCTTCAGGCGTACGCTCTGCAAATGGCAACGAAATATAGTGATCGACTTGTTTGCGACCTTCCGCTAATTTTGGATTTAGGTATTGAACGACGTACTCTTCTAACCCATCATATCCAGACTGATCTAATCGATGAATCGAGACCTTAATTTGTTCATCTACTCCCGCGCGATACTCAATAAGCGCTTGTTTATTTTTTTCAAACTCTTCTTGTGAACTCGACATTGCCATGTTCGCAGGGCCACGCTCGCGTGAAATACGATTCGCTAGAGCAGCAACGGCACGAAGATTTTCTATTTCAATCAATGCTGTTTGTGATTTCTGATATTCGCGATAATGGCTAATGACCAATGGGATTGAAATACAGAGGATAGATAAGACGATAATTATCACGAACACAAATAGGCGGCGACCAATTTGCTCGGAATGTGATTTTAACATCCAAACTACCTCTAAAATAAAAGACCGTATAAAGCGGTGAGATTTATAAAATTTCTTTGAACTTAGTTATATTTTACAATATAACCATGCTTAAAAAGCACTTAAAGCACAAGTTTTTATTTAAGAAACAATGTGATAAATATCACACTATTGTAATGCCGTAAATTTTTTTTGTTCAATATTTAAATTATTTTTCCACCAATATACAAGTGATATATTTCGCAGTATTTACTTTTTTTGAATTAAAATCAGATGATTATTTTGATCACTTAATCAGCATCGAAAAAATAGATCACGCGCATAATATTTAATCATTATACAAACTTCATCCTTTAAATCATAATACTTACATCGCAAAGACACTGATTCATATCAGATTTGCTTAATGAATTTTGCTCTACCCTCGGATGTTTCTCCCACATATAGAACATCCTTTTTCAGCCCAGCCATCCCAATCGGCTGGGTTTTTTTTATCTTTTATATGACTTTTAACGTAAATAATGAAATAAACCGAGTCGATCTAAAATATCTAAAGTGATTTCCTTCCGTTGCTGAATTTTATCACCATTTTTCATTTCTAAATTTAATGCAAAGGCAGTGACTTGACCGCTGGCTTGTTCTACAAAACCCACATACCAGCCCACCTGAGGCTCAATATCCATTCCCCAACCACTTTTGGCATATAACTTATTCGCACCACGTGATTCGACATACATCATGTCTCTTACATCTTGTTGTACATCTCTACGAAACGGCAATGACAACTGTGCCAATCTATAAACAAATTTAACTTGTTGATCAGGTGTAATCTCTAGAGGACCTTTTAACCAAAATTGATCTATCTCATCCCCGACTTTTGCATTTCCATACTGAATTCGACTTAATTCCTGCTGCATCAATGTTGGTCCAATACGGTGTGCTAAGGCTTGATACACAGGGACAACAGATGCTTGTAAGGCCTCACCAAGCGTAAAATCACGTTGCCAACTATCAAATGAACGCTTATTTCCATCCCATTTAAACACTTCATACCGAGTTGATTTATGATGTTCTAATCCAATCAAAGCATTGACTATTTTAAAAGTGGATGCAGGGATAAAATTTTCTTTTGCTCTTGTTCGATCAGAACCGTAAGTTTTAACGTGTTTGCCATCATAGGTGAGAAATACACCTTGAATATTTTGCTGATTAAATAGGGTCTCAATATGATGCTGATTCTTTGATTCACTGCTATTCAGCATTGAATCGTCTTTTAAATCGTATGCTTTTGTTCTCGGATTAATATGATCTAAGGCCTGGCAGGCAGATAAAAAAACAGACGTTAAAACAAGTGCAACAACGTAGATTCCTTTCAATTCAATGTTCCAATTTGACCAATGCATTTAATTCAATTTTGACAGATTATTTCCAATTTTTTTGTCTATTTTTAACACTTTTTTTAAAAATAATATTTACATGTGCAATATGCTGGTGCATAATGCCCCACATTAGGGCGAGATAGAAATATACCTCAGCAGAATTTCTGTATTTCCCTCAAGTTTTGGCAAAAAAACCTAGTTTTCATAGAAAACTAGGTTTTTTTTTGCTCAGTATTGATAAAGAATACACCCAATTATGCACCATAATGGTGCAAATAAATATAAGTTAAAAAAATCCAGCCTTGGAGAAAGCTGGGTATATAAGAGAAATAACCACTATAATATTTAGTAAATCTAAAAGGTAAAACTCAATTTATTTAAATATAAAAAAAAACTTAGTTAACGAGCATGTAATTATGTGAAAATTAACTTAAATTGCAAAGATCGTAACCCTTTGAAATTCGGAATCTACCTAACACTTTACAGCCAAGTAGGTGAAAAAAGTCACATTATTTATTTTCAAATGAGTTAAAATTAAACAAAAATCTTAAATTTCATGTAAATTAACATTTTCTTTATACGTTTTATCCGATTCTAATAATCTTTTTTTTGTATAATTTCGATGCAATTTTTTTAGCTTAATCGACCTTGAAAATCTCCTTATCACATTGTTATTTTTGAATAAAATGTTCAAAAATTCATGTTCTTAATCTTCTTGTATAAAGACATAACACACAAAATAAATTTAGACCAGCAGGCTATTACCTTAAAGATCATTGACTTAATACATTGTTACAATACAATATTTACTGCATATTCATTCGACATTTATTTGGTAACTATTATGAAAAAAATTAGTTTAGCCACTGCTTTATTAGTAGCAATGACTGGGGCACACGCATATCAAGTTGAAGTACAAGGCGCTGCTGAATACTTTGATGACTCATTGAACAATGATAACTATACTGGTTCTGTTCAAGGTACTTACTACTTCAAGAATGTAGACTCAACTAAAGGTCCTTTAGCTGAAGCGGCTTTCTTAAATCAAGCATCTAATGTTTCTGTTGCTTATAACTTCGGTGAATATTCTGCTGATATTAAAGCTGCTAATCAGAAAGTTGAAGCTCAGCAACATAACTATGGTGCAAAAGCTGAAGCTTATATCCCAACTAAACTTATTCCTTTATATGCAAGCGCGTCATATAGCCACTCAAAAACTGATGCTAAAAATGACTTCACTGCAAACAACCCATTAAACCACCCACAAGTTGCTAAATTAGCAGATGGTAACGGCGATCGTTATGCTTTAGAACTTGGTGCAATGTTACTTCCAAACTTCTTAGTTGCTGTAGGTTATACAAGCGTTGCTGATCAATACTCTTTTGATGTCTTTAAAGCAATCAACAACGGCAGCGTATTCTCAGCACTTGAAACAGGTACTATTGCTGAAGATCAAGATGCGATCACAGCTCGTACTAAATATGTAGGCGGCATCACTGATACAAATATGTCTGTTGGCTTTGAAGCTGGTTTAGTATACGGTGAAGATACACTTTACCAATTAAAATCTGACCTTTACTTCAATCCACAGTTAAGCGCAGGCGTTTCTTATACTGAATCAAGCTTTAATGACACTCCAAGCTCAGCTATCGGTGCTAACGTAAACTACTTCATCACTCCAGCTGTAGCTGTTGGTGCAAGTTATGTAAATGCTAACGCTGAAAATGGTTCTAGCCGTGATACTGAAACTGTTGGCTTAAATGCTAAATTCCGTTTCTAATAAATTATTAGATACAGAATCAAAAAAGGACGCATAATGCGTCCTTTTTTTATCAGTCACTAGTTACTCAGGGCTACGAATTACACTTAAGAAATGTAAATGTCTTTCATATTGATCAATGACATCTTGAATTAAGTCTTCTTGTGTCCAGTCCATCACATCATAGGCCTGTCCACCCTCTCTTAAAAAGACTTCTGCTTGATAATAGTCCTGCTCAGTCACCATTGTGTCTGGCATAAAGCTTGGTGGCGTTGTTCTTTGTGACATCACTTGATATACAAAATTCAACTCGTCATGATGATCTACCCTCAACTCTACCCCTTCACCCAATCGATTTACACTAACCTTAAACTGTCTTCTCTTGAACTCTTTCTGCACTTGCTCTAATGCTTGATATACTTGGGATTCAATAAATACATCAACCTCTTCCTTAGAATGAGGATAGTGCATAATCAATCCTAAGCGTTTTTGCCAACTCCGTGGTTGATGAATTGCTCGAGGTGTAATTCTCGCCTCCTGCAGAGCATTCATTTTAATTAAATCTACTTTTAAGGCTTTGAGTAATCCCCAACAAATAAAAAGCATAATGACGGAGAATGGCAACGCACTCATGATGGTCGCAGATTGTAAAGCACCAAGCCCACCGACCAATAATAATACAATTGCCATTACCGCCATAAGCACAGTCCAAAAGAGTCGTTGCCATGTCGGTGAACCTTCACCTTTAGCCGTCAAATAGTCTGTAACTAATGCACCTGAATCCGCTGAAGTGACAAAGAATAAAATAACCAGCGATGTTGCTACTACACTCATGATTGAAGCGAGTGGTAAGCTATTTAAAAATTCGAATAATGCAACAGAAGAATCCTTCTGTACTGCTAGCATCAGTGCTTCATTGCCTTCTTGCATAATACTGGAGAGCGCAGCATTCCCCATAAAGCCCATCCAAATGAGTGTGAATCCAGTAGGAATCAACATAACCCCAACAATAAACTCTCGAATGGTTCTTCCATGTGACACACGTGCGATAAACATCCCGACAAATGGTGACCATGAGATCCACCATGCCCAATACATAATCGTCCAACCACCAATCCAACCATTGGGTTGATAAGCATATAAATTAAATGTCATGGTAAAGAGATTAGAAACATACTGACCCATGTTCTGAATTGTGGTTTGCAAAAGATAAATGGTAGAACTCGCGAAGAATACAAAGAGCAATAAACTTATTGCCAATACCAAATTCAACTCAGACAACCGTTTAATTCCTTTTTCTAAACCTAGAAAAACGGACAGTGATGCCAATGTACTGACGATAATAATCAGTATCACTTGTGTACTTGCTGATTGAGGAACATCAAATAAATAATTCAAGCCTGAGTTAATTTGCGTTACACCAAAACCCAATGTTGTCGCCACACCAAATACTGTTCCAATCGTGGCAAATGTGTCTACGGCATCCCCCATGGGACCATGAATTTTTTTTCCAATGATCGGATAAAGCGCGGAACGTACTTTTAAAGGCAATTGATGTCGATAAGCAAAATACGCCAAAGACAATCCAATCAATGCATAGATTCCCCATGCATGAAGTCCCCAGTGGAAGAAAGTCACTCGCATCGCTTGCTGCGCTGCCAAAACCGTTTCTCCATCACCGACTGGCGGAGAGACATAATGCATTACAGGTTCTGCTACCCCAAAAAACATCAAGCCGATACCCATACCTGCGGTAAAGAGCATTGCAAACCAAGAGCCATTACTGTAACTCGGTTGGCTATGATCTGGGCCGAGCCTGATTTTGCCGTATTCAGAAATTGCGATATAAGCCAGCACGATCAGAAATATGGCAACTGCTAAAACATAGAACCAACTAAAAGAATCCGTAATCCATTGGTTCAGTTGCTGAGTAATTAATTCAAAACCATGAGGAGATAACACCACAGTGGCTAAAAATACAAAAATGATGAGTACCGTGCTGATAAAAACACGTGGATTCACATTTGAATACCATGAAGGATGCTGAGAAGACATAATTCCCCTATATATTTATTTTTCGGTGAAACGCTTCAAACTGGATAAAACGCTATATGAAATGAGATCATTTATCCTCAACCTCATACAAAGCCGAGTTAGTTTCATCAAAGACGGAATAGAAAAATCGACTCAATATAGAGCATCGGAGACTGTTTTTTGATCTAATTACTTATTATTCATGATTTTGCAGATGAATGCCGTTAGCAAGATGTAACGTTCTGTTTTAATCATCCTGATGCTTTGGCAAATGAGCAATGTATTGCAGTGCAATTAAGAGCGAAACAATCAAAGCCAGATACATGACTCCACTAAACATTTGAATCATGGCAATCAGTCTCGCCAGCGGACTCAAGGGCATAATATCTGAAAGACCTGTTGCCGACTGAATACTAAAACGGAGAAACAACAAATCTAACCAACTATGTTGAACAGATTGTTCAGGCGTTATGCTAAAACTCAGTGGGTCATGTAGCTGGCAGATGCTATACAAAAATGCGAAGCTCCATGCAATTAAAGTAAAAACAGCCGCTGCCGCAAATAATTCATCTTTGGTCAAATAGCGGTCTTCGAACATATATCGAACCAAACCATAAGCCGCTGTCGTATACGCGATAACTTCAAATACATGCGCTGTAATTTGAATATAGGCTTGATGATATCCAATCAGAATCAAGAAAGAAAAAATGAGAGCTCCTAATACCCCAAATAAACCTACAGCACTAAAAATTGGGGTCATTTTGATGACTTTAGCAATAATAAGAAGGACTAAAGCGCCGAGAATCCAAGTCATGGAGCGATAAGCCAAATCATGACTTGATATCACTGCGAGGAATAAAATCAGCAGCTGTAAAATCAGTAGACACGTGGATGGTAAACGTACGAGATCACGTATCGCGCGGCATATTAAACTCATCTCAACTCCAACTATTTTTATTGTTTTGTTTGAATGAAAGCATAGCGGACAGTTGATGACTTGTATGTCATTTAAAATAGAAATTTGGTAAAGAAAAAAAGCCCCTTAAAGGGGCTTTTTATCATGATCAGTATGGTTTAGTGGTCTGACGCACCAGAAATACCAATACCTGTTTGTGAACGTACAAACTGTGCATCAAATGCTTTACGTTCTGCTTGCGCTTGTGCAGAATTGTCTGTCACAGAGAACAACCAGCAGAAGAAGAATGCTAAAGGCATCGCAAATAATGCAGGACCGTTATATGGATTAATTGGTGTATCAGAAATACCAAGCGTATCTACCCAAACTGCTTTAGAAAGTACGATGAGTACAACCGCTAAAACTAATCCAACAACACCACCGGCAACTGCACCACGCGTTGTTAAACCTTTCCAGAACATTGAAAGTACAAGCACTGGGAAGTTTGCACATGCAGCAACAGAGAATGCTAAACCTACCATGAAGGCAACGTTTTGTTTCTCGAACAAGATACCCAAGATCATCGCAAAGATCGCAAGACCTAAAGTCGCGATTTTAGACATACGAAGTTCAGATTCAGGTGTAGTTTGTCCTTTTTTCAATACGTTCGCATATAAGTCATGTGAAATTGCTGAAGCACCTGACAACGTTAAACCTGCAACAACTGCGAGAATCGTGGCAAATGCAACCGCTGAAATGAAGCCCATGAACAAGTCACCGCCTAAAGCATCAGACAAGTGAACCGCAGCCATGTTATTACCACCAACAAGCTCTAGCTTGCCAGTTACTGCCATTTTCGCAATATCAAGGAATTGTGGGTTGTTCGATACATAGAGAATCGCACCGAAACCAATGATGAAAGTTAAAAGATAGAAGTAACCGATAAAGCCTGTTGCAACAACAACTGATTTACGTGCTTCTTTCGCATCTTTTACTGTGAAGAAACGCATGAGGATATGTGGTAAACCAGCTGTACCAAACATCAATGCTAAACCAAGAGAAATCGCATCAATTGGGTTTGATGCCAGACTACCTGGTCCCATGATTTTGGTTGCATCATCTAAGGTTAAATCATGTACTTTAGAGAAGACTTGAATCGATTGCTCGAACATATTGGTGAAGCTAAAGCCAACGCCTTTCATCACCATAAATGCCATGAAGGTAGCACCTGACAACAACATCACTGCCTTAATGATTTGCACCCATGTTGTCGCTAACATACCGCCAAACATAACGTATGCCATCATAAGCAGACCGACGATGACGACAGCAATGTTATAGTTCAAGCCAAACAGAAGCTTGATCAACTGACCAGCGCCGACCATTTGGGCAATCAAGTAGAATGCAACAACAACAAGAGAGCTTAACGCTGCCAGTGTGCGTACAGGTTTTTCTTGTAAACGGAATGATACAACGTCAGATAAATTGTATTTACCCAAGTTACGCAAACGCTCTGCTATCAAGAAAAGTACGATAGGCCAACCTACCATGAAACCAAGTGAATAGAGTAAGCCATCGAAACCTGACAGGAAAACCATCGCAGAAATACCAAGGAACGATGCTGCGGACATATAGTCACCAGCAATGGCTAAACCATTTTGGAAACCAGAAATTCCACCGCCTGCGGTATAGAAATCTTTGGTGTTTGTGGTTTGTTTAGCTGCCCATTTGGTAATCCCCAGCGTTGCACCGACGAAAATCAAGAACATGATAATCGCAGGCCAATTTGTTGCTTGTTGTTCTGCTGCACCTAAATCAGGACCTGCGAATGCCAATCCAGATAACATTGCAGTCCCTGCAAATGTGAGTAAAGAATTCCATTTCATCTTAGTGTAGTCCCTTCTCGTGAGTGATGGCTTCAACTTCGCGCATAGCTTCTTCGTTTAATTGATCGAGCTTATTGTTGGCAATGTACGAATACACACCACATAACAAGAAAGACAGCACGATGATGCCTAATCCTAGAGGGATACCCCAAGTGGTTACACCACCTGAAAGCGATGACAATAAAAATTCTTTGTTATAGCCAACTAAAAGCATAAAACCAACGTAGACAAACAGCATAATGCCTGTCAATGTCCAGCTCAGTGTGCTTTTCTTTTTGACCATTTCTTTGAATTTGGGATTCTGTAGAATTTGCTCTACTTGTCTCTCATCCATAAACAAGACTCCATATGAGACCCAACCGTAGGTCATTTTTTTTATTTAAATTATTCCGATTTTTAAATTAGCAAGATTTTGCATTGGTTGTAATTTAGACTTTGGTCGCTAAATTTTGATCAATTTGAACGTGACAGTTCATGGATGCGTTATCATTACACGAGATTCTCAAGTGTAAGTCCTATGAACAGTTGGTTGATTATTGGGGTACTCGCCCTCTACATCCTCATCCTTTTTATTTGCGCCTTTTTTGGTGAAAAACATGCCAGTCGGCTCAGCCCACGTGGACGCATGTTATTGTTTAGTTTGACCTTAGGCGTGTACTGTTCGTCTTGGACATTCTACGGCGCAACGGGTGCTGCTGTTCGTGAAGGGATCATTTTCCTTCCAATCTACTTAGGCCCACTTCTGTTTGTCTGGTTTGGTTATGATATTTGGCGTCGCTTAGGTCGAGTACGTCAGCACCATGCTATTTCCTCAATTGCTGACTTTGTGGCAGCACGTTATGGCAAAAGCGGACCTCTCGCCTCACTCGTCACCATTTTAGCCGTGATCGCCATCATTCCTTATCTTGCCTTACAACTGAGAGCCATTGCACTCAGTGCATCCGTGATGTTGCAACAAGATTCAGAAGTGATGAATCTGACCACCAATGGTGTTCTTGCACTTACAGGGGTTCTCGCAATTTTGGCTATGATGTTTGGTACACGTCAGATTGCCAACACCGAACAGCATGGCGGTTTAATGCTGGCAGTCGCTTTTGAATCCTTTGTTAAATTATTTGCACTCCTCTGTGTCGCTTTTTTCTTTTTATTTGAACGCCCCGAAAACCTCATTCAAGTTTCCGCAGACGTATCCAGAACCTTCCATGAAATTCAACTGATGGGCGTGCCAGATACCTTTTGGATTCAAACACTTTTAGCAGCATTAGCGATTATATGTTTGCCACGCCAGTTTCATGTTGCTGTAGTTGAATTACGTGATGAAAAACATATTCGTGGTGCGCGCAGATGGTTTGCCGCTTACATCATTTTAACCGTTGTCGCGATTATTCCGATTGCAAGTTGGGCACTTCATGCTGCACCAGAATACATGGCAGTCCCTGATGTTGCCGTGCTGTCACTGCCTTTGAGCTATAACCAAGAATGGCTGACGCTCTTAGCATTCCTTGGAGGATTTTCGGCTTCAACTGGTATGCTTTTAGTCTCTTCAGTCGCACTCTCAATCATGCTCAGTAACGACTTGATTATGCCTGCGCTATGGCGCTTGGGTTGGATTTCTCGTCATGACAAGCGTTTACCTCGAATGCTGAAATTCACACGTCGCGTATGTATTTTGGCGGTCATGCTACTTGGATTCTTGTTCTTCCATTTCTTTAATGACATTGATCAGCTGTCAGTATTTGGTCTTTTGGCATTTAGTGCTGTTGCACAGTTTGCACCTGCACTTATTGGGGGGTTGTACTGGCGTGGTGGAAGTAAGCAAGGGGTCTATGCAGGTCTCATCGTTGGTTTTGTGATGTGGAGTTACACACTGCTCTTACCAACAATTTTAAGAAGTTTACCAGATGAATATTATCAATTTACTTATTCGTTTCTGATGTTTGGCCCTCTGGGATTTGACTTATTAAAGCCTGAAGCATTACTTGGTTTTGAATCATTTGCGCCATTAACACATGGTGTAATTTGGTCACTTGGCTTAAATATCGTGCTCTACATCTGGATCTCACGAATTTATCGTCCAAGTATTGCTGAGCAAATACAGGCAGAAAGTTTCTTCTATTACGAAACAAAACCCCTACAAACGCAACAAACCTCAAATGAAGTTAATTATTTACATCATGATGTCGCACGATTAAAAGTGGGTGACCTGATCACGCTTGCCAAACGGATTACGGGTGAAGGTCCGACCATGCATGCGTTTAATCAATTCTGCTTATCCAATAATGTGATATTAAACGAAAACAGCAGTGCCAATGGGATGTGGTGGCGTTTCACTGAACAATATCTTGCTGGCACAATTGGAGCTGCATCGGCACGTACCCTACTCACTACAGCCATGGTTAACAATGGATTAGCACTTGGACAGGTCGCTAATATTCTAGACCAAGCATCACAATGGCAACGCTTTAACCAAAATCTAATTATGACCATGATCGACCACATGACCCAAGGGGTAAGTGTTGTCGATGAAAACATGTGTTTAGTCGCATGGAATAATCAATATCTCGTTTTATTCGATTATCCAAAAGATTTGGTATATGTGGGCTGCCCGATTGCAGACTTGATCCGATACAACGCAGAGCGCGGTGAATGTGGACCTGGTTCCGTTGAAGAGCACGTACGTAAACGTATTCATTGGATGAAAGTAGGTAGCGCTCATGAGTTTGAACGTATTCGTAAAGATGGTCGTGTTATCCAAATGCGAGGAAATCCAATCGAAGGCGGTGGCTTCGTGACGACATTTGCTGATATTACGGCATTCCGAGAAACTGAAGCATTACTTGAAGGACGCGTTCAAGATCGTACTCAACAACTTGCCAATGCCTTGGCAGAACAACAATTGGCACGTGAACAAGCTGACAAAGCCAATATGTCAAAAAGTCGATTCATTGCTGCAGCAAGTCATGATTTACTTCAACCTATGCACGCTGCACGGTTATTCAGTACGGCATTAGAACAAAGCATTCAAAATGAAGAAGATGCTAAAACGCTACAGCAACTCGATCGTGCCTTACATGGTGCAGAGAGTATGCTTTCTGCATTATTAGACATTGCACGTTTAGAAGGTGGAACAATACAACCTAAACGACAAGCCTATCCATTACATGACCTATTGAGTGACTTAGAACTACAATTTAAATCAATTGCAGCACAACGAGCGATCTCCTTCCGAGTGCATGACGTGAAGTTCTGGATTGATACAGATCCTCAATGGATTCGCCGTATTATTCAAAACTTTGTCAGTAATGCCCTAAGATACACAGCAAAAGGTCGTGTAATTGTTGGGGTGTTACGTTCAGCAGAAAGAGCAAACCATATTCGTATTGGTGTTTGGGATACTGGTCCAGGGATTGCTGAACAACAACGTATTAAACTCTTCCAAGAGTTTGAACGTTGTGGACATACCTCGCCATGGGGTGAACAAGGTTTAGGTCTTGGACTCGCCATCGTTCAGAGAATGACCAGCATGTTGGGTTATCCTGTGCATGTGTATTCCGAGTTGGGTAAGGGTTCATGTTTTATGATTGAAGTCCCACTCATCGATGCACCAAAGGTTGTGACCGCACCAGTTCAAGCCACACCATTAAAATCTGCAGCGTATAAAATTTTATGTTTAGACAATGATGAAACTATTTTAGAAGGCATGGCAACTTTGCTTACTAAATGGGGTTATCAAGTGTTTAAAGCCACAGAACCTGAACAAGCGCTTGAGATTATTCAACAAGAGAACATTCAAGTTTGGTTGGTCGATCAACACCTGAATTCAAATAAAATAGGATTAGATTTTATTGTAGACCATCGTCAAGAAAATGTACCTGTGGCATTGATTACAGCTGATTCAGATCCTGAGCTTCCTCAACGACTCAAAGAGCTGAATATTGTCCTACTGAAAAAACCTCTCAAACCTGCCTCACTACGTTCATGGTTATCAGGTTTAAAAATTTCAAAATAAGATTTGAATAGTTATATTTTGATACATTCATCACCCAGTTTTTCCAAGAAGAGCTGGGTGATTTTTATACATATTCACACCATACTTTACAATGATTGGCAGACCTTAGCTTTAGAGGTGGCAAAAGAGAACAAAATAAAGCTAAAGAGAGCGTTGGCAATTGACCAAAAAAATCAAAGTCCGATTTTCTATGGCAAAACACATCAAAAGTTGAAAGATCATTTAAAACAAATAGTTACAAGTTTACTAACATCATGTTTTTAGATGACAAATTTACTCATCAATTAAAAATTAATACTTTAGTCTTATTCTTATTGCAATCAACATAATTCTAAATCTAGCCATCAGCACATCTTCTTTCGATTAAAGAAATCAAAGTGCCTCAAATTTTCTCGAGAATAAAAGTATCAAATGGAGTCTTGCAATGAACATTTCAGAAGCTATGCCACATGGTTTAGATCGTAATCACGAATTTCATCGCCAATATGGTGCCAATGCAATTTTGCCTGAAATCAAGTGGCAAGAAATTTTTCCATCTACATCCTTAAAAAATGTACATGTACGTGCCTTGGAACAGATTTACCAAACTGCAGTACCTTTGGCTTTACAGGTTTTTGAACAATTAAAATTTGATGTATTTACACCAGCAGCTTATCACCCTCAAGGCTTAGGTTTATTTGATAAATTGGCACAACAAGAAAATCAACTTATTCAACGTTTAGCATCAGAATGCCGAGATTTAGATGAACATACGCGTCATCAAGTGTGGAGTATGTTGTTGCGTGGTGGTGCCGTTTTGGTCTTTAAAGCTTGGCTTGGTAAAGTGAAAACTGGTGAAAATACGCTTGATACCACGCAGTTTGATGAAATTTCAGATTTACTCTTTATCAAAACACCGCCGCTTGCACTCGCAGAACAATTAGGCATCGATGCATATGCAGATTTCGATCATATTTTTCTCATGTATGGCAATGAGGTGTTTTTAGATCGTTTTAATGGACTTGAAACGGCTGCACTCTTTGTTGATCTGAAAGTTTATGATGCCGCTTTTTTAAGTCTTAGAGATGATCGCGTTGCAGAATATTTAAAACGCAAGGGCTATGTAACACAAGATCAAATTGATGAACTTCAATGTGCACTCAATCCTCTATATTGTAATGAGTTGACACCTAAACAGGACTGTTTAGCCTAAAGTAGATACACATCGAAAAAAAGACCTTTGATTAGGTCTTTTTTTCAAATCTAAGAATCAATTAAACACGTTTTTCTTCGATGTTTAATGCATTAATCGCTAATACAGCCTGAGTACGATTTTGAACGCCTAATTTACGGAAAATCGCGGTCACATGCGCTTTAATCGTTGCTTCAGAAACATCAAGTTCGTATGCGATCTGTTTATTCAACAAACCTTCCGCAACCATCATTAACACTCGGAATTGTTGTGGTGTTAGAGATTGAATACGTTCTGCTAAAGCTGTTTCATCTGCAGCACGTGGATCAAAGTTTAAATTCGCAGGCAGATTTGGCGGTAACCACATATCCCCTTCTAATACCTGACGAATCGCTTCACCAATGTGACTTGGATGCGCTGATTTTGGAATATAGCCCATTGCACCATGTGCAATCGAGCGTTGAATAATTGAAACTTCTTCATGCGCCGATACGACAATAATTGGTAACGATGGATACTGTGCACGCACATGCACCAACGCTGAGAAGCCTGATGCACCTGGAAGATTCAAATCTAAAAGTACTAAATCTGGTTCAGGACCTTTTTCTAAACGTTCATAAAATTCATTAACAGCAGCTGTTTCATGGATTTGGGCTTGCGGTAAGCTGTAACGAACTGCTTGAATTAAAGCATGACGAAACAGTGGATGATCATCAACGATTAAAATATTCATAAGCGAGGCGAGAGATCTCAAACACAATCAATATACTAACTGTGCTATAGCTGTTAAGGATATATAAATATTAACGAATTTTTGCAGAAAATGTCGGGCTAAATCTTACAAACGCGATTTTTTTATGTAATTTTGAAAATTCGATAAGCACATCACTTTTAAATATAAAATTTATTCAAATACTGAAATAGCTTATTCATAATCATAAATATAAGTTTATTCAGTTATTTATCACTTATTTGTATCTCAAAAAGATTAAATTATCGCCATATACGCAAAAATGATATTTATTCTTATTTTGCTTATTTTACAGAATAAGCATAAATCCACATAAATAGTGCATCCGAGATTAATTTTAAATTTTTAGGTTTGTACTATGTCTACTGCTCAACAAAAACCATTAAATATCGTTGCTGTCTCTGGCGGTCTAAATAATCCTTCAAAAACTGAAGCGCTTGTTCAAGCGATTTTGGATGAGTTAGGTGAAGCAACACCTATTAATGTGCATTTTATTAAATTTAGCGAAATCGGTCATTTATTAGGTGGTGCCATTTATCGCAATCAGCTGCCGCAACGTGTTCAAGATGATCTTGCTGCTGTTGAAGCCGCGGATGCGTTGATTGTGGGAACGCCCGTATATCGCGCATCTTTCACAGGTTTATTTAAACATTTCTTTGACTTTGTAGAACAAACTGCGCTGGTTGATGTGCCTGTATTACTAGCTGCATCAGGGGGCAGTGATCGCCATGCCTTAGTACTTGAGCATCAATTGCGTCCTTTATTTAGCTTCTTCCAAGCACAGACTTTGCCAATTGGCGTTTATGCAACTGATCGTGATTTTACGCCTGAATACACCATTCACAGTGAACTATTACGTGCGCGCATTACCTTAGCCATTGCTCGTGCTTTACCAATTTTAGAGTGGGCACCAGCCAAAGGTAAACGTGCTGAGGTTGTGAAAGATAAAACCCAACAAGCCAATCAAAACTTGGGCATTAACAAACAAATCGAACAAGAAGAAGTATTGCCTTCAGCAGCAGTACCAAGTTTAGATGCAGCAGAGTCACGCTTGCATCACAAGAATAATGCTGCCCCAAAAATTGAAGTGGCATAAATATAATTGAATCAATGAGGGTATAAGCCATGTCTAATGCAGAAAAACAAGCGATTAAATTTGCCTATTGGGTTCCAAATGTCAGTGGTGGTCTTGTCGTCAGTAATGTTGAACAACGAACAGACTGGAGCTACGACTACAATGTTCGACTCGCGCAAGCTGCTGAAAAAAGTGGATTTGAATATGCTTTGACACAGATTCGATTCACGGCAGGATACGGTGCTGAGAATCAGCATGAATCTGTAAGCTTTAGTCATGGCTTATTGGCAAAAACTGAAAAGTTACGTGTAATCGCAGCAATTTTACCAGGCCCTTGGAAACCCGCGCTGGCGGCTAAACAGCTCGCGACAATTGATCATTTAACCAATGGTCGTATCGCTATTAATGTTGTGAGCGGATGGTTCCGTGGTGAATTTGATGCCATCGGTGAAGAATGGCCTGAACACGATCAACGATATGCACGTTCAGAGGAGTTTATTCGTAGCTTAAAAGGCATTTGGACGCAGGATAACTTTAGTTTTGATGGAAAATATTATCAATTTAAAGACTACACCTTGAAGCCAAAACCTGTTCAAAGCCCACATATTGAAATTTTCCAAGGGGGTAGCTCGCGTGCCGCACGTGATATGGCATCTCGTGTTTCTGATTGGTATTTCACCAATGGAAACACGCCTGCTGAAATTAAAAAGCAGATTGATGACATCCGTGAAAAAGCCAAGCTGAATCAACATCAAGTCAAAATTGGGGTGAATGCCTTTATCATTGCTCGTGATACTGAAGAGGAAGCAAAAGCTGTACTTCAAGAAATCATTGAAAATGCAAATGTAGAAGCAGTCAATGCCTTTGGTGATGCAACTCGTGAAGCTGGTGCCGCAACTCAAGAAGGTGAAGGTAACTGGGCAAAATCAACATTTGAAGATCTTGTCCAATACAACGACGGGTTCAGAACAAATCTCATCGGTACACCGCAACAAATTGCTGAACGTATCGTTGAATTAAAATCAGTTGGTGTGGATCTGATCTTATCTGGCTTCTTACATTTTATAGAGGAAGTTGAATATTTTGGTGAAAAAGTACTGCCTTTAGTTCGAAAACTCGAAGCTGAACAGCAACAACACATCACCGCTAAATCAGCTTAATTGGTCTTCGATTAATTAACAACGATCTGAATGAAATCAGCGCTTTGTTCAGTCTTGTTTTGACCCTGATAACTATAATAATAGCGTCATGCAGTAGCAACTTAACCCCCAAGGCTCGGCTTGGGGGCTTTTTATTGGATAGTTCATATAATCTGATCAGCAACAGTACATCGAAAATTGAATAAATCGTACATTGTTCCGCTGTTGCACGGTTATAATCACCTCAAAAATGAAGACAGCACAGCCTTATGGGTTCAATTCAATCAATAGAACATTCAAACAATTCCTCTGGTGCTTCAGCGAATAAAATGGCGGTTCATATTATTTTCGCTATTGCATTAGCGCATGGATTACATGATCTGATCCAGTCTTGCTTACCTGCCATTTATCCCATGCTGAAACTCAATTTTGACTTGAGCTTTACCCAAATCGGGATTATTTCTTTGGTCTATCAAATGACTGCATCTATTCTGCAACCTTGGGTTGGACTCTACACTGATAAGCATCCTAAGCCCTACCTCCTCCCTTTGGGTATGTGCGTTACACTGCTAGGTATCGTTCTGCTGGCATTTGCATGGACTTTTCCAATCTTACTGATTTCAGCAGCACTCATCGGTGTGGGCTCATCTGCCTTTCACCCAGAAGCCTCACGAGTAGCGAGAACAGCATCAGGTGGTCGCTTCGGAACTGCTCAATCCGCTTTTCAAGTGGGTGGTAATAGCGGCTCTGCCGTTGGGCCACTGTTGGCCGCAGCAATCATTGTACCGAACGGCCAAGCCTCAGTTGCTTGGCTCATGATATTTGCCATTTTCGCTATTTATCTGCTTTACAGAATCAGTCGATGGACCATTCAATATGGTGTTCAAGCTGCTTCAGCAGTAAAAGCCAAGCAATCAACACCGTTGAAAGGTTCTAAACTTGTACAGGGAATTGTGATTATCTGTGCGTTAATGTTTGCAAAATTCACGTACATTGCAAGTATTGGAAATTACTATACCTTCTATTTGATCGAAAAGTTTCAGGTCAGTATTCAACAAGCTCAGCTTTATTTATTTGCTTTTTTAGCCGCAGTAGCAATCGGTACTTTTGCTGGCGGCCCTATCGGTGACAAAATAGGTCGTAAAGCTGTCATTTGGATTTCCTTTATTGGCATGGCACCCTTTGCATTACTCATGCCACATGTGAATTTGATGTGGACGTGTATCTTTGCGATTCTTGCTGGATTGATTATGTCTTCCGCATTTTCAGCAATGGTTGTATATGCACAAGAAGCGATGCCAGGTCGTGTCGGCATGGTCTCTGGTTTGATGTTTGGTTTGATGTTTGGGATCAGCGGTATCGCGGCAGCAGCTTTGGGCTATGTAGCAGATCATCAAGGTATTCGTTGGGTATTTCACTTTAGCTCATACTTACCACTACTGGGTGTATTGACCTTCTTTTTACCTAGAACCAATTGATCTGCGTAAGATGATCATCTCTACGATCTCAGTTAGGATTAAAAGCAATTAAGATTTATTTTTAGGCAAAGGTTTATTATGTATACAGGTATCGTGCAAGGGTTAGAAAAAGTATTAGATATACAGCATAAAGAGGGATATCGGACTTTTGTTATTTCTAATGCGCTCAATCTTTTTCATGATGTATTTATCGGCGCCAGTGTTGCGATTAATGGTGTTTGCTTAACCGCTACACAAATTGATCTGATCGCTGGTCAAGTGCATTTTGATGTTTCAAATCTGACACTTGAATTAACCACTTTAGGTCAACTCAACGTCGGTGATGAGGTCAACATTGAACGTTCCGCTAAAGTAGGTGCTGAGAATGGTGGGCATAATTTATATGGTCATATTGAAGGCACTGCAACCGTAAAGCATTTAAGCAAAAATGGTGAAACGTTTCATATCGACCTTGAAATTCCAAATGGCAATATCAAATATTTCTTCTTAAAGGGCTTTATCGGTTTAAATGGCTGCAGTTTGACAATCAATCGGGTTGATCGTGCAAACAATCAAATCTCAATCGATCTTATTCCAGAAACTTTACGCTTAACCACATGGAAATATGTTCAAGTCGGCGATCAAGTCAATTACGAAATTGATCAGATGACACGTACGCTTGTCGATACTTTAGAAAATATTCATCAAAAATAAATAAAAGCCTCTACGACAGAGGCTCTTTTCATAATCAATTCCATCTAAGAGTAGAAACTCGGATCTGGAACTTTTCCAGTTAATGCCCACTCTCCGACTTCCTGATATTTATAATCAATTGGATCATGCAGGGTTTGGGTTCGTACATTACGCCAGAATCGATCTAAATTCAGTTTTGCAGTAGTCGAGCGTGCACCCATCACTTGAAAAATATTTTGTGTCACATAAAGTGAAGTATGAGTCGCTGCGATTTTGGCGGTGGCGATTGCAATTGAGGCTTCACCACGTTGCTCCGCAGTTAATGTTTCCCCTTCATCCCACGCCTTTTGTAATGTATTGATCGCTTTTTCCGCGAGCAAGCGCACACCTTCAAGTTGCACATAAAATTCGGCGAAATGCTTTTGGGTAAATGGATCATTCACCGCTTGTTCAACCAGTGATTTCGACCAAGCTTTTTGTGTTTGAACTGTCTCTTTCGCAACATTGAACGCTCCCTCAGCAACACCTAAAAATAAATGCACGAAAATCAGTTGAGCAATTAGCGGTCTCAAACTTGAATAAGGTGTACTTAAAGGACCGGGATTGAGGAGTAATTCATCCTTGCGAATTTTGACCTGTTCAAAATGACTGGTACCACTATCCGTTTGACGTTGCCCCATATTATTCCAATCTCCAAGAAAGCTCACGCCCTCTCGTGCTGTTGGAATCACGCCAATCAGTAACTTTCCATCTTCATTAAATCCCGAACAGAGCAAGATATCTGAATCAATTGATCCAGAACAAAAACTTTTATCACCATGGAAGATAAATTCTTCATCAGAAACTTGTTTCGCGGTTGTTCTACGATCTAATGGATTTAACGTATTACCCCAAAATAAGCTATGTTTGGCTGTTTGTATAAACCAATCTCCATATTGAGCTGGCTGTGCAAAAAGTTGTACCGTCGCTATAAGCAAATGATGAAAGCCATATACATGCGCAAGCGAACTATCGACTTGAGCAATGGTTTGAATGGTTTTAAAAATCGTGCTCCAAGTTGCACCTTGCCCACCAAATTCTTTTGGAATAGATAAAGACAACAAACCACTTTGTCGAATTAGATCTCGCTGAGCCTTTGGATTTCCACCCTGTTTGTCACGTTCTGCTGCGGTCTTCGCAAACTCAGATGCAAGTATTTGCGCAGTCTCAAGTGGCGTTTCAGGGTTAAAATTTAGGGGAGAATTCATTGTTATATTCCGTATCGCATCTGCTGATAAGCTTAGCAGATCAACATGATTTGACTTATCACAATGCCTGCTTTTCTTATCACTGAACTAAAAATACCGCTAGTTGAACTAACGGTATTTAAAACATGACTTCGTCTGTTTAATCGGGATTACTGCTGTGATTTCACTTCAGCAATTAATTGATCCACGACCTGTGGATCTGCCAAAGTTGAGGTATCGCCCAAACTATCTAGCTCATTAGCGGCAATTTTTCTCAAAATTCGGCGCATAATCTTGCCTGAACGTGTTTTGGGTAATGCTGGCGCCCAATAAATTGCATCTGGTGTAGCCACAGGTCCTAAAACTTTTCTTACCCAACCTACTAGCTCTTTCCTGAGCTCTTCTGACTCTGGCGTATCTGCCTGTAAAGTTACATAGGCTGCAATCCCTTGACCTTTGACGTCATGTGGCATACCCACAACGGCTGCTTCTGCAACATGTTCATGTGCAACCAATGCACTTTCAATTTCTGCAGTCCCCAAGCGGTGTCCCGAAACGTTCAGAACATCATCCACTCGCCCCGTAATCCAGTAATAACCATCTTTATCACGGCGTGCACCATCTCCCGTGAAATAATTCCCTGGATAAGTTGAGAAATATGCCTCGATAAAACGATCTGGATCACCCCAAATGGTACGCATTTGTCCTGGCCAAGAATCTTTGATCACCAAATTACCTTCAGCCTCTCCTTCTAGCTCTTTACCATCAGCATCAACCAAAGCAGGTTGTACACCAAAGAATGGACGTGTTGCAGAACCAGGTTTAAGTGCAGTTGCGCCCGGTAAAGGCGAAATCATAAAGCCACCTGTTTCAGTTTGCCACCATGTATCTACAATTGGACAACGACTTTCACCAACTACGGTGTAGTACCAGTTCCAAGCTTCAGGATTAATTGGCTCACCGACGGAGCCCAACAAGCGTAAACTACTACGGTCACTTTCACGGATAAATGCATCACCTTCACGCATCATCGCTCGGATCGCCGTTGGTGCCGTATATAAAATTGTGACGTTGTGCTTATCTACAATATGTCCAGTGCGTGCCCAAGTTGGGTATTGTGGAACACCCTCAAACATCAATGTTGTCGTCCCATTTGAAAGTGGACCATACAACACATAAGAGTGACCAGTAATCCAACCGACGTCAGCGGTACACCAGAAAATATCGTCTTGCTTTAAATCAAATACTTCCCTAAAGGTAAAGTTCGCGTAAGTCAGATAACCGCCTGTAGTATGTAGCACACCTTTAGGTTTACCCGTTGAGCCTGAAGTATATAAAATAAACAGCGGATCTTCTGAATTCATCGGTTCAGGTGGACAGATATCTGTGACTGTCATGATTTCCATGTGATACCACAGGTCACGACCTTCATGCATCGTGATTGGGTTACCAGTACGATGTACCACAATGACATTTTGTACAGAGCTCGTCCCTTCAAGCTCCATCGCTGCATCAACGTTTTCTTTCAGTGGAATTGGCTTACCACCCCGCATGCCCGAGTCTGCTGTAATGATGACTTTTGCTTGGCTATCATCAATACGACTTGCTAAAGAATCTGGTGAAAAACCTCCAAACACCACGCAATGTACCGCACCAATACGCGTACATGCCAACATCGCAATGGCTGCTTCAGGGACCATTGGCATATACAGAACAACACGGTCGCCTTTGGTCACGCCATGCTTCTTGAGAACATTGGCAAAACGACAAACTTCATCGTGTAATTCTTCAAATGAAATAATTTTATGGCGTGATGGATGATCACCTTCCCAAATAATCGCAGGTTTATGTGGGTGTTCTTTTAAATGTCGATCGAGACAGTTTTCACTGACATTTAATTGGCCATCTGCAAACCATTCAACTTTGTAATTCTCTTTATCAAAGTTGGTATTTTTGACTTGTGTAAAAGGCTTAATCCAGTCTAGTTTCTTGGCTGCTTCGGTCCAAAATGCTTCGGGGTTTTCAATAGATGCTTTATACCGCTCGAAATATTGCTCTTCATTGGTTCGTGCAGTTTTTTTAAAAACTTCGGGTACTGGATATATTTCATTCATAATTCGCATCCTTGATTTATGTTTCTCATCTCGAGAGTTGTCTTGATCATACTGATCATTTTTTGTCTTATATCTTGAGTATGACTATACTTTAAAATTTCAAACAATCATGCTTTGGTCGTAGACTGAGCATTCATTTATTTCAAAAGTTATCCGTATCTTCTTGCCAATTGAACAACCTAAAATATCTAACAATCAATGATCCGAATCATTGCTGATCATCATTCCTAAGCAAGTAAAATCTGTCGTTTTCAAAAAACTCCATTTTTTTATCAATAAATACCATTTCGATTTTTTTGTTGGACAAGGTGCTGAATGTTTATAAAAACATGCAATTTTTTTGTTATTTTCAGTTTATTCAATGAATAAAAATGACGATAAAACCTGCGAACGTGATTTTTATTCACTGTATTTTCAGGCAAAATGTAAACATTCAATACATTTGGAACACTCGTGGCTGAACAACAAAATTCTTTGAGTCAGGTGGCTCAAGGTACGACTCAACTTCTACAAGATGCAAGTGAGAAAACGGCTCAAACCGTCATTGCACATACTGCGAAATACAATGATGCATATACCACCATTGATAAAATCATGGATGGCTTTTGGGAACGAATCCCTTATATCTGTATTGCTTTGATTGTATTTACCTTATTTTGGTTGTTGTCTAAGCTGTTCAAATTATTTGTCAGAAAAGCACTTTCAGAGCGTTCATATACCAAACAAAATTTAGTGCTCGTCCTCAACCGCGTCGGTAGCTCTTTTATTATTTTCTTTGGCTTCTTAATTGCGATGGTTATTGCAATTCCAGGGTTTACACCTGGACAGCTGATGAGTGCACTGGGGATCGGCTCTGTCGCAATTGGTTTTGCATTTAAAGATATTTTTCAAAACCTGCTCTCTGGTATTTTAATTCTACTCGGTGAACCCTTCAAAATTGGCGACGATATCATTGTGAATGGTTTAGAAGGGACCGTTGAAGATATTCAAATTCGTGCAACCTACTTACGTTCACCTGATGGTCGCCGTATCGTCATTCCAAACGCAACGGTCTATACCAATGCAGTGACCGTCAATACGGCATATCCACGTCGTCGTTGTGAATTCGTGGTTGGTATTGGTTATGAAGATAATGTTCAAAAAGCGAAAGATATTATTTTAAGTATTTTAGACCGCGATCAACAGATTCTCAGTCAACCCGGATTTAGCGTGAATGTCTCTGCCTTAGCTGATTTCTCAATCAACCTCACTGTACGTTGGTGGGTGAATACGGGTGAAACTGCGACATCTACATCTATCAGTTTAGTGCAAGAAAAAGTAATTCAAGCTTTTGCTGAACATGAAATTTCGATTCCATATCCAGTTCAAGAAGTTAAAGTCTATCGCGGAGATTCTTCACAAGAAGATGAATCACCACGTGCTAAACAGACGACCTAACACATAAGGAATCACCGTCTCAGTACGGATAATTCGGTTGCCTAAGCTGACAGCTTGGCAGCCGTTTTTTTTGAGTAAATCAATCTCATAAGGAATATAACCACCTTCAGGCCCAATCAATATCGTGCACGGGTGCTCAATCGCATGAGGCATACTGTGGGTTGCATAAGGATGTGCTACATAAGCTGGTCGTTCAACGGAAATCATTTGAGGAAGAACATCTTCCACAAAAGGTTTAAAGCGTTTATATATTCCGATTTCAGGTGGAAATGTATCACCCGCTTGTTCTAAGCCCAGTTGAACATAGTGATCAATTTGCTGTAAAAATGGTGTTTGCCAATAGCTTTTATCGACCCGATAGCTGTGCAGCAAAATGATTTTTTCTACGCCTAAAGTTACAGCATCTTGAATCAATCGTCTCAATACTTTCGGTCTAGGCATAGCAACGATTAACGTTACAGGTAATTTCTTCGGTACAGGCTCTTCATAAAGTGGCTGAATTAAGATTTTCCTTTCAGAAATTTCTATGACCTCAGCTGTATATCGACCAGCACCTCTAATACCAACCTTTAAAGTATCTCCAATTTTAATATCAAGTTGATGCTTCAGATGCTCAATTTGGCGTGCAGATTGAATCGTCCAGAGGTCATCCTGTGCTGATGCAGGATCAAGCAATACAATATTCATATACTTAAAAACTAAAGGTATTGATTCAGGACATGAATATGTTTTTGCAATGACCCTGTATTCCGTTGCATGATCTTTTGAGCCTGATTTTGTACTGCTAAAATCGTTTCATCCTGAGATAAGCACTGAATAAGATGATTCACCACCTCTTCCGTAGTTTGACCGATTAGAATCCCTTTTTCTTCCACAAATTCATCGACAATGGTTTGAAAGTTAAAGTAGTTCGGTCCAATCACAGTCGGGACATTGAGTGATATTGGCTCTAAGATATTATGCCCACCGCCAGGTTCATTTAATGATCCACCCACAAAACTTGCTTGGCTCAATGCATACCAAATCCACATTTCACCCATACTATCAGCAAGATAAACTTGTGTATCAGCCTCAATGATTTCACCTAAACTACGTCGATGCATTTTTAACTCATGACTTTGAATGGCTTGTGCAACTTCATAAAAACGTTCTGGATGACGCGGTACAATAATCAGCAAGACGGCAGGATGATCATTTAAATAATCTTTAAACTTAGATAACAGATTTTTCTCTTCAGGATGATGTGTGCTTGCAATCGTAATAATTTGGCGTGCTTGCAAATCCCAATCTTGATGAATTTGTTGCGCTTTCAATAGCATTTCTTCGGGCGCATGAATATCAAACTTAATACTACCCACTGTTTGACTATGCGCTGTAGCAGCACCTAAAGCCCTAAATCGATTCAGTGAAGCTTCATCTTGAGCCAAAAGTTGAGTCAGACCGCTGAGCATAGGCTGAGTAATACTTGGTACTTTGGCGTATCCTTTTGCTGACTTTTTAGATAAACGTGCGTTCACCAAAAAAGTGGGTATTTTACTAATTTTCGCCTGATCAATTAAATTGGGCCATAGTTCCGTTTCAACCAAAACCAACATTTTAGGTTGATATTTTTTTAAAAAAGCACTGACTAATTTTTTTTGATCTGCAGGTAAATATACTGCTTGAAAAAGATCTACATATGGTACTTTTGCAAATAAGGATTTAGCTCGTGCCTGACCTGTTTTGGTGGTATTCGTAACCAACACAGCATACCCAAGCTTTAAATAATGTTCTATCAGAGGTTGTGCAGCATTGGTTTCTCCAACTGAAACCACATGAAACCATATCGCATTAAGATTTTTTGGAGATTGAAACGGACCGAAGCGCTCTAAGCACTCTTGATGAAATTGCTCAATATTGTCTGCTCGCTTTTTTATACGCCATTTATAAATTGGCTTTAATAAAGCCAATGCTGCGTTATACCAAAATGGAGTTGTCAAAACGTAAGACCTCGAGCTTTCTTAAAAAATAGGGCATGACCACGAAGTTGAGATCATACCCTGCGAATTTTTTCGGTTCAAATACTTATCTTAAATTTCAATTTCCTTGTAAAAAAGGATAATCGATATAGCCTTCAGCCACATTCGTCCCGATCATATTTTCTAACTTTAATTCATTCAAAGGAGCATTCTGTACCAAACGCTCATATAAATCAGGATTGGCGATATAATCTTTACCAAAAGACACTGCATCAGCTTGACCTGAAGTGAGAAGTTGTAAAGCATCCTCTCGACTTAAACGCATATTGGCAATAAAAGGAATACCTTGTCCACGCGCTTTTAATTCTTGACTAATACTGTCTTCTGCCAAATATTCACGTGTAAAGAAAAATGCAATGTGTCTTTGACCGAGTTGTTCTAACACATAACCAAAAGTTTCACGTGGATCATCATCACCCATATCGTGTTCATCACCACGAGGAGCTAAATGTACACCTACTCGACCAGCACCCCAAACTTCAATTAGCTCATCCACGACTTCTAACAAGAAACGCGCACGATTTTCCACCGAGCCGCCATATTCATCTTCACGCTGATTGGTTTTCGATTGCAAGAATTGATCAATTAAATAACCATTCGCCGCATGCAATTCCACACCATCAAATCCTGCCTCTTTAGCACGAATTGCTGCTTGTTTATATTGCGCTGTAATCGCGTGAATTTCAGAAATTTCTAATGGACGTGGCAAGACATAAGGACGTTTCGGACGCAACAAACTGACATGTCCGGCTTGTTGAACAGCACTCGCCGAAACGGGTATATCACCCTTCAGTAAATCTGGATGTGACACACGTCCAACATGCCAAAGCTGAGCGACAATTAAGCCATCTTTGTCATGAACAGCTTGGGTTACTTTCTTCCACCCTTCCACTTGAGCATCAGTGAATAATCCTGGCGTATTTAAATAGCCATTCGCCTCCTCAGAAATTACGGTCGCTTCTGAGATAATTAATCCACTACTTGCACGTTGCGCATAATACTCAGCCATCATTTCTGTTGGTACACGATCATCTGTCGCACGACTACGCGTTAAAGGTGCCATAACCACGCGATTTTTGAGCTTTAATTCACCAAAGACTACTGGGCTACTAAAATCAGTCATTCATCTATCCTCTTCACTCATTATCGTTAGAGTGATTGTTGAAGGTGTTCTGCAAAACTTTTTATCAGTGCTTCATTACGAGAAAAATAAGACCATTGACCATGCTTAGTAACATGAACCAAACCTGCTTGTTGTAAAACAGATAAATGATTAGACATGGTTGACTGAGATACATCTGCAATTTTTTCAATCTGTCCTGCACATACGCCACGACTAAAATCTTGCACGCACTCATCTTGTGGAATAAAGCGCTCTGGATCTTTTAAACATTGTAAAATTTGGCGGCGTATCGGGTTCGATAAGGCTTTGAAAATTGCTTCAGTATCCATCTCATTTCACTCAAGTTAATGATCTGCACTGTGCTGAACTCATTATATCGATTTATATAGATATTAATATCGAATTATTACGATATTTAACAAATCGAGTTTATGAATGACTGTGCCGAATAATTCTGATTCTAACATTGAACTGATTTAATCTAGCAAGCTTCGTGCTAGAACGAAAAAGGCAGGGCTTTTGCCCTGCCTTTTTTTAAAAAAATATTAAAGCCCTTGTTTCAAACTAGCTTCAATAAATTTATCAAGATCACCATCTAACACGGCACCCGTATTTGAATTTTCAACGCCAGTACGTAAGTCCTTAATACGTGAATCATCCAACACATAAGATCGAATTTGGCTCCCCCACCCAATATCCGATTTAGAATCTTCTAGTGCTTGAGCTGCTTCATTACGCTTATTCATTTCCAATTCGTACAATTTAGCACGAAGCTGTTTCCAAGCATGATCACGGTTAGCGTGTTGTGAACGCTGGTTCTGACAAGCCACCACAATTCCAGTTGGTGCATGGGTTAAACGCACGGCAGAATCTGTTTTGTTAATGTGCTGACCACCTGCACCTGAAGCGCGGTATGTATCCGTACGGACATCTGCTGGATTGATCTCAATTTCAATGTTGTCATCAATTTCTGGAGACACAAAAACCGCTGAGAATGAAGTGTGACGACGGTTGCCTGAGTCAAAAGGTGATTTACGAACTAAGCGATGTACACCTGATTCAGTACGTAACCAACCATAAGCATATTCGCCTTCTACACGAATTGTTGCCGATTTAATCCCAGCCACATCACCGTCAGATTCTTCCATTAACTCAGCTTTAAAGCCATGACGCTCAATCCAACGTAAGTACATACGTAATAGCATAGATGCCCAATCTTGAGCTTCAGTACCACCTGACCCCGCTTGAATTTCGACATAGCAAGGATTTGGATCCATTGGATTACTAAACATACGTCTGAATTCAAGTTTAGCCAGTTCAGCCTCAGCTGAATCAAGTTCTGCTTGAACATCTGCAAGCATTTCTTCTTCATCCGCTTCTACAGCAAGATCAAGCATCGCTTGTGCATCATCAAGTTGTGTTGCTAAACCATCTAAAACATTTAAAACGTTTTCGAGCTCACCTTTTTCTTTCGCCATCGCTTGGGCACGATTTTGATCATTCCAAATTGCTGGATCTTCAAGTTCGCGGAGAACCTCCTCTAAACGCTCTTTCTTTAGATCGTAGTCAAAGATACCCCCGTAGTGTTTGACCACGTTCGCTCAAGTCTTTTAGCTGGAGAAGATAAGGATTAATTTCCACGGTGTAGATCCTAAATATGTCTATATCAAAATTGCCAATATTTTAACACAGCCAAGTAAAACTTGAGAGTTTGCTTTTTTATTCAATATTCTCTTGACCATTGTTTAGTTATTATTAACAATACATTTAATTATTAAAAAATACTTACTTTATTTTTACAACAATAAGCAGAGACTTATGAAAATGAACAAAACCTATTTGGCTTTGGCCATCCTCCCTTTGACAACTTCAGCCATGGCCTACCAAGCTCAAATTGATGCTGGATATACCTATTTTGACCATGATAGTCTCAAGGTTGATTATCACGGTGTATTTGAAACAGAAGGTACTTATTACTTCAAAGCAGTTGATACTGAAAATAAACCACTTAATGAGGCTGCATTTCTTGGCCACCATAATCGCGTTTCAGCGAAATATAGTTTTCAGCATATTAAAGACGATAAATTGTATATAAATGAAACAGTTGCGCAAAGCAAACAAGAGCTGCACGGCTATTCAATAGGGGGAGAATATTATATTGATCAACTGTACTTCACAGGTGAGGTCGGTCGTCAACATTATAAAGTGGAGTCACGCTCAAGCTCACTAAACGGTTCATCTCATGCTAAGCAGCGTTTCGATCTAACCACCTATAGAGCTCTCGTTGGTTATACTCCTATTCAAAATTTACTGATAGCAGCAGGTATTAATGCTTATAAAGGTGAAGGCTTTGATGAAAATGCTTTTGCTTTAAAAGCCAAATATGTCACCCCATTAGACCAAAATGGTCAATATCTCAATTTAGAATTGGATGGTAGCTTTGGACATGATATTGATTCGATTACATTTGGTGGGGATTATTATTTAACTCAACGCTTAAGCCTAGGTAGTGCTTATACGCGAGATACGAATAGCACTAGTAAAATTCATAAAGACGAATACCAATTACGTGGCAAATACTTTATCAATAATAACCTCTCTCTTGGGAGTATTTTAAGATTCAGTGATGATGAAGATAAGTTTAATATAAACGGAACATATCGATTCTAATTCCATTCAACATGGGGAAGTAGCAGTGCCAAAACTGCTACTTTCGTTCAAATTGCATACAATTCATATTGAAAAGCAACATAAAATGACTAAAACACCTTATCTTTCACATGAATTAACATGATTTTTTATTTTTTAAAATCAATAATTTAAAGTTTTATTTTTACATAAAAATTACACAAGATACATTACTGTTACTTTTGCTTGATTGATCCTTCATGATTTTCCCCTACACTGAACTTGTAACAAAAAATGTATTAACAACTAACTCTATTGAGGGGAAGTATCCATGAAAAAATTAGCAATCGCGTCTGCGCTTCTTTCTGCTTTAGCTGTAACTGGAACTGCAAATGCATATCAAGCTGAAGTAGGTGCTTCTGCAGGTCTTATCGATCCTGATAATGGTAGTACAAGTGGTTCATTTGGTGTTGATGGTACTTATTATTTCCAACCAGTTCAAACACGTAATGCTCCATTAGCTGAAGCTGCATTCCTTGATCGTGCAAGTAATGTAAATGCGAAATACCAATACAGCGAAGTTGGTGATGATGAAAGACATCAATACGGCGTAGGTGTTGAATACTTCGTACCTAATTCTGATTTTTATGTAAGCGGTAATGTTGGTCGTGATGATCGTAAATTTGATATTGGACCTGATTTTGATGAGACAGTTTATGGTGCTGAAGTAGGTTATTTGCCTGCACCTGGCTTATTAATTGCAGCAGGTCTTAAGGGTTACGATAACGACTATGATGATGGTGTTGACCCAACATTACGTGCTAAATATGTAACTACATTGTCTAACGGTAAAGATATCAACTTAGAAGCTGGCGCTGCATTTGGTGACCTTGATGAATATAATCTAGCTGCTGATTACTTCATCGATAAAACTTTAAGTGTTGGTGTAGATTACTATAGTAAAGATACTGGTCCTGCAGATACAAACGAGTTTGGTGTAAGCGCACGTAAATTCTTCACACCTCAAGTCAGCTTAGAAGGTCGTGTAGGTTTTGGTGAACTTGCGAATAATGATTACAACAAATTCGGTTTAGCTGCTAAATATCGCTTCTAATATCTTGATTAAGATTTAATGTTTCTTAAAAGCCCATCTTAATGATGGGCTTTTTTTGTGCAAAAACCTGATGGAATGTCATTTTATGTACATTGACTCATCCCCTTTTGTTCTTACAATAGAAACTAGCTGTCACAAAACAGTCATATTTCTATAACAAAGAGAGTCAATATATGTTTAAAAAAATTACACTTGCGACTGCACTTATTGCAAGCTTAGGAACTGCACATGCGTATCAAGCTGAAGTTGGGGCTACAGCCAAATTGATCGATCCTGATAATGGTAGCAATTCTGCAGGTTTTGCGCTTGATGGCACATATTATTTTAATCCTGTTCAAATCAAGAACTCTCCATTGAACGAAGCTGCATTTTTAAATCGTTCGAGCAACGTGAATGCAAAAGTATCTTATGACGACTTTGATGTAGTCGAATACTGGAATTATGGTGTTGGAATTGAATACTTTGTTCCAAATACTGATTTCTATCTAAATGCCAATCTTTCTCAGGAAACTCAAAAAATACCTAACACCCCTGATAATGATGTCACAAACTATAAAATTGAAGCTGGTTATTTCTTAGCACCATCTTTATTGGTCGCAGCTGGTTTACGTGGTTGGGATGATGACAACGATGATGGTATTGACCCTACTCTTCGAGCAAAATATGTCACTCAAATTGGCGCAAACGATGTGAATTTAGAGGCTGGTGCTGCATTTGGTGATTTAGATGAGTTCTCTTTAAGAGGCGATTATTACATTGATAAAACACTCAGCGTGGGTGTCGACTATTTCAATCAAGATTTCAACGGCGGATCTTTTGATGAATTTGGTGTAAATGCTAAAAAATTCTTCAATCAGCAAGTAAGTGTCGAAGGTCGAATTGGTTTTGCAGATGACGGTAATACCTTTGCTGTACGTGGTGCATACCGCTTCTAATCTTTGAGTGCTAAAAACCGCTCTAATGAGCGGTTTTTTATTGATGCATATGTAAAATGCGCATTTGTAAACTGGTATTGCCATTAAAGGTATTTTTATCCAGCTCATAGACCAAGCGAATTTCATTGAGCATCGGATCAAACTGATATTTATCTGCTGCGTTAAAGGCGATTGCCTCCACCACTTGACCATTTTCTAAAGCTACACGCAGTTTCAAGTGCACATCCTTAAGCCAGCGATAATCCAAAATTTTAAAAACTCCCTCGAATACAGGCGCAGGAAACTTTTGCCCCCAAGGACTTAAATTTTGTAATACGTCCACCGTTTCAATTTGGAAAGCTGATGCTGGCAACTCCCCATCCGTCCATAAAGTTGCAGTAAACAGACTTTCATCTTGACTGGCGATCAACTGCTCAAATACCTGCTTAAACTCAGCAAAATGTTCTTTTTTAATGGTTAGACCTGCAGCTGCAGCATGCCCACCAAAGTGACTGACAATATGTGGATATTGCTCAGCCACACGCTCAATCGCATCCCGAATATGAATTCCCTCAATCGAACGCGCTGAACCTTTGATATGAATGCCATCTTCATCACGGGCAAAAACGATACTCGGACGATGGAACTGCTCTTTTAAGCGTCCTGCCACAATTCCAATCACGCCTTGATGCCAATGTGGCTCAAACATAATTAACGCTGCAGGTATTGCATCCTTATCTAGCTGAATTTGATCTAATGCACTTAATGCTTCTTGTTTAATCTTGCCTTCAACCTGACGACGCTCAACATTGAGTTGATTCAGCTGTTCAGCCAAAGGATATGCTGTAGCCAAGTCGGATGCCAAGAGACATTCGATGCCAATGTCCATGGTTTCCATACGCCCTGCCGCATTAATTCGCGGTCCAATCACAAAACCTAAGTCTTGCGCTTTCAGTCCTGCAGGATCACGTTTTGCAATATCTAATAAGACTGAAATCCCGGGGCGACATAATCCTTGTTGAATCCGCTTTAGACCACTGTCGATTAAGATTCGGTTGTTATAGTCCAAACTGGCAACATCGGCATAGGTCCCAAGCGCTACCAAATCCAAATAGTTAATCATTTGTGAAAAAGACTTGCCCATTTTTTTACGATGACTAGATAAATTCGCCAACACATAAAAGGCAACTCCTACTCCTGCCAAAGCTTTACTTGGAAACTCACAACCGAGTTGATTCGGATTCACCACTGCCTCAGCCATAGGCGTTGGCTTGGTTGTGAGATGATGATCAGTAATAATTACTTGCATGCCATGATCTTGGGCTTGCTTAACTCCATCATGACTTGAAATACCATTGTCGACCGTAATCAACAAATCAGGCGTAAAGTTGGCAAACGCAAGATCTGCTATAGCAGGTGTCAAACCATAGCCATACTTAAAGCGATCAGGGACTAAGTAATCAACATCTGCCCCCATGTCACGCAATGCAAGCATCATCAGTGCTGTACTGGTTGCACCGTCAGCATCGTAGTCACCGACAATCACAATTTTTTTGTGTTGATTGATGGCTTGGTCAATCAACTGAATTGCAGCATCCAAACCTTTCATGGTTGGCGCCAATAAATGTTTTAATTTCAGTTCTAATTCTTGTTCAGATTCAACGCCACGACGTGCCAAAATTTCGGCAATAAATGAAGGCACGCCCTGAAAATTTTCAGGGCGTGTTAAAAATGGACGTTGCTTGATTTCAAATTTTGGCATTTATGGCATCAATCGTTGTAATTTCCACGCACCGTCGATTTTTTCATAACACAAACGGTCGTGCAAACGGTTTGGGCGACCTTGCCAGAACTCATAATAATCTGGCTCTATACGGTAACCACCCCAGAAGCCAGGCTTATCTAAAGTTTGTTGATCTGCCACACGCTCATGCAAATCATTAAAGCGTTGCTGTAGCTCGTCACGGCTCGCAATCACACCACTTTGTGGGGTACTAATATGCGCTGCAATTTGACTATCACGCGGACGCTTATGGTAATAATCAGCGGATTCTTGTTCCGAAATTTTTACCACTCGACCTGAAATGCGAATTTGGCGTTCTTGTTCTGCCCAATAAAACAGAATTTGCGCATAAGGATTGGCTACTAAGTCGAGTCCTTTTTGGCTGTCATAATTGGTATAGAACGCATAACCATTTTCATCCGCACCTCGAAGTAATACGGTACGTACGTGCGGTCGACCATCGGCATTTGCCGTAGCCAATGACATGGCATACGGTTCGTGAAGCTGAGCTTCTAACGCATGGTTAAACCACAATAGAAACTGTTCATGTGGATCAGCATTCACTTGATCCTCATGTAATTCGCCTTTTTGATAATTTAGGCGCAGTTCACTGAGATCTTTAATCAAATCACTCATGAGTCAATCCCCGATTAAGCTGCTGCATTAGCACGTACAGCATCTGCCAAAGCATGTGCCAGTGCAGTCACTTCTTGAAGATTATCACCTTCAACCATCACACGAATTACAGGTTCAGTCCCTGACTTACGAATCAGTAATCGACCACGACCTTTAAGTTGCGCTTCGGCTTTGGCAAATTCTGCAGCCAATGCAGGTACTGAGTAGGGATCAAACATTGCATCTAAACGGACATTTACAAGCACGTTTGGCAGTAATTTAAAGTCAGCAACCAACTCATGCAATGCTTTCTTCTGTTCAACCATGACAGTTAAGACTTGTAGGGCTGCAATAATCGCATCACCTGTGGTGCTCTTGTCTAGAGTTAAAATGTGACCTGAAGGTTCACCACCAATAACCCAACCGTTTTCCTCTAAACCTTGCAGTACATAACGGTCACCAACTTTGGCACGTAGCAGTGGAACTTCTGCTTTTTCAAGTGCTAATTCAAGTGCCATATTGCTCATGAGCGTACCGACAATACCGGCTGGTTTATTGGCACTTTGTGTCGCCAAGATATATAAAATATGATCGCCATCAATCAGCTTTCCATTCTGATCCACTAGAATGACACGATCTGCATCGCCATCAAATGCAATACCCAAATCTGCTTGATGCTCAACAACAGCAGCTTGCAAACTCTCAGGATGAGTTGAGCCACAGCCTTGGTTAATATTCAAACCATTCGGTTCATTATGAATCGCAATCACTTTGGCACCGAGCTCACGGAATACCGCAGGACCCACGTTATATGCTGCTCCATTGGCACAGTCGACGACAATCTTTAAATTGTTTAAATCATAATGGTATGGGAACGTTGATTTACAAAATTCAATATAACGACCTGGAGCATCATCAACACGCACACTTTTTCCTAGACTCGCAATATCATCAATGACAATATCTTTCTCGAGTTCAGCATTAATCTCATCTTGAAACTCGTCTGGTAATTTTTTTCCTTCTGAAGAAAAAAACTTAATACCATTATCATGATAAGGGTTATGTGAAGCTGAGATGACAATCCCTAAACTGGCATGCAAAGCACGAGTTAAATGAGCAATGGCAGGCGTAGGTAATGGACCCAATAAATGCACATAAACACCAGCTGCGTTTAAACCCGATTGTAAAGCCGCTTCTAAAATATAACCTGATAAACGAGGATCTTTGCCCATCACCACAATCGGTTTATTTCTTTTTGTTCTACGCTTAAGTACTTTACCCGCAGCAAACCCTAATTTGAGTGCAAACTCAGGTGTGATTGGAAATACACCGAATTTCCCACGAATACCATCAGTACCAAAATAACTCATTCATTCTCTCACTTCATAGCGGGTGATTAACATCATCCTTTTTCAATGCGCACCACTTTACACCAAAATAAAAAAACCGTCATTTACATGACGGTTTTTTTTAAAAATTGTTTTATAACAGGCAATTAACCAACACGGTAATTCGGTGCTTCTTTAGTAATGGTCACATCGTGAACGTGTGATTCAGACATACCCGCAGACGTGATTTTCACGAATTTCGCATTTTGACGAAGATCTTCAATCACTGCAGAGCCTGTATAACCCATAGATGAACGTAAACCACCCATCATTTGATGCACGATGTTGCCCATTGGCCCTTTGTAAGGTACGCGGCCTTCAATACCTTCTGGAACCAACTTCTCAGCACCTGCTTTAGAGTCTTGGAAATAACGATCCGCAGAACCTGTTGCACCCGCCATTGCACCCAATGAACCCATTCCTCGGTAAGCTTTGTAATAACGACCTTGGAAGAATTCAACTTCGCCTGGTGCTTCTTCAGTACCAGCAAGTAAAGAACCCACCATAATCGTACTTGCACCTGCACCGATCGCTTTTGCCATATCACCTGAGAAGCGGATACCACCGTCTGCGATCAATGGAATTTGATCTTTCAGTGCGTTAGCAACAGAATCGATCGCCGAAATTTGTGGCATACCAATACCTGCAACAATACGAGTCGTACAGATTGAACCAGGACCGATACCTACTTTCACAGCATCTGCGCCTGCATCAAGTAAAGCCAATGCAGCATCGCCAGTCGCAATGTTACCGCCAATGACTTGAACTTGTGGGTAGTTGGCTTTAACCCAACGTACGCGCTCGATAACACCAGCAGAGTGACCATGTGCAGTATCGACTACAATCACGTCAACACCCGCATCAACCAATGCTTCAACACGGCTTGGAGTTTCTACACCTGTACCAACTGCAGCACCCACACGTAAACGACCTAAGTCATCTTTACAGCTATTTGGATAAAGCTCAGCTTTATTAAAATCTGTTACAGTGATTAAACCTTTTAGTTCGTTGTTTTCGCCAACAACAATCACTTTCTCAATGCGATTTTTTTGAAGAAGTGCCTGAATGTTTTCTTTCGATTCACCTTCGCGAACAGTGACCAAACGATCTTGACCAGTCATGATGTTGCTTACTGGCTGTTCAAGATTAGTTTCAAAGCGTGTATCACGACCTGTCACAATACCAACTACTTTGCCATCTTTCACCACTGGCACACCGCTGATATTGTTCGCTTGCGTAATTGCGATTAACTCACGCACAGTCGTTTCAGGGGTTACTGTAATTGGATCTTTCACCATGCCTGCTTCAAATTTTTTCACACGGCGTACTTCAGCAGCTTGCGCTGCAATATCCATATTTTTATGAAGGATACCAATACCGCCATTTTGTGCCATTGCAATTGCCATACGGGATTCAGTCACCGTATCCATTGCTGCAGACACAAGAGGGATATTCAAATTAATGCCGCGAGTTAAACGTGTCTTTAGAGAGACATCTTTTGGGAGAACAGTAGAGTAGGCAGGGAGTAATAGGACATCATCAAAAGTTAACGCGTCTTGAACGATGGTCAACATAACAGTCTCACTGGTAATTTCCGTGCGCCATTATATACAAATTTTAAGGTAAATTTCATTTCTTATTATCGACAATTTTATGAAATTTACCCACCACCCCTATTTTTATGCAATTTACTATCCGAAAAAATCATAATAAGAGCATATAAAACAGAAGCATATTTTAAATCATTCAAATTAACTGACCTGATCGTAATCGTCATCATTCGACGATGGAACAATTTCAATATCAATTAATGGGATCAGATGATGGGCTTGTCGAGCTTTGGCACATTGCGCATCTCCGGCTTGGACCTCTCTACACGATGAACTGCGAACCGTATAGATCGAGCAAGAGACCTGCTTCCCTATTTCTCCTTCTAGAGCAACGCATCGCGGGTTAGTTTGATTCGTCCCCACCATACAAGCATATACAGGGTTAATATCCTCAACCATCTCGGTAGGGATGTTCATCGCTTCCGCACCATAAAATGAAACACGGAAATAGGCACAACAAGCACCACAACTTAAACACGCATCCTGTGCAGAAATCTGAGAGAGCATTTTTAAATCTCTTAAAAATAATTTTTTAGTGACGAAATCCTAAAAAAACTTAATTTCAAAAACAAGATTTATTTTTATTATATTTATTTACTAATCAATAACTTCCATTAAAAAAATGCACCATTATGAATCACTTTCATGGTGCATTATTTCAATACTATTTATAAATAAAATAAATCTTTTGAAGATTCAGATCTTTATGCGTATACAACCATTTATAAACAATAATGTTGCACTAAAGTGCCCACACCAATGACAAGGAAAATTATTGCGCCAATTTTGTGAATCAAGGAAATAGGTAATCGATTCGCCAATTTATCACCAATAAATACTGCCGGCGCATTAGCGATCATCATACCTAATGTCGTTCCAGCCATCACCCACCAGATACTGTCAAAACGTGCAGCAAGTGCCACTGTCGCAATCTGCGTTTTGTCGCCAATTTCAGCCAAGAAGAATAAAATAAATGTCGCTCCAAAAACGCCAAATTTTTGCCATTTTTGAATACTTCCTGACTCATCCTCTAGTTCATCAGGGACCAGCATCCAAGCAGCCATAGCAATAAATCCTATTGCTAGAATCCACATGAGGATCTCGGGACTTAAAATTGTTGTAACCCATTGTCCTAGAGCAGCGGAAACTCCATGATTGACAATTGTCGCTAACAAAATAGCAATTAAGATTGGAACGGGTTTACGAAAGCGTACAGCAAGAAGTAAAGCTAACAATTGGGTTTTATCACCCATTTCAGCTAGTGCGACGATACCTGTAGACAGAAGGAATTCATACATGATGTCTTTCTCTGGCTAGCATAACAAATACCAATGACCCACCATCCCTGCTAGCCAAAAATCTGCAGAATGGTAAATCAAAGGTCTTGCCAACAAAAGAAAGCTCAAATAGAGCTCATTTGGTTCTTTGCTATGATGACCATGCTCGTTTTAGAGCAAATATGTTGACCATCACCTGTTCTATTGCAGAACAGCGGCTACTCCCCAATGAAGTTTATCCATTATAAGCCTGGCTTTTTGTTTTTACAAATAAAAACCCCACCGAAGTGAGGTTTTGATTCTGCAGACAAAATACGTTAAAAATATTTAGATGAGCAATGTACGAATATCTTTAAGCAGCTTCGTCAGTTTATTGGTAAAGCGAGCAGCATCAGCACCATTAATGACACGATGGTCATAAGACAATGACAATGGAAGCATTAAACGTGGATCAAAACCTTGTCCATTCCACACAGGTTGCATCGTTGCAGGTGAAATACCCAAGATTGCCACTTGCGGCCAGTTGACAAGCGGAGTGAATGCCGTACCACCAATTGCGCCTAGGCTTGAAATCGTGAAGTTGGCACCTTGCAGATCTTTCGGTGACAATTTCTTATCACGTGCTTTTTGACCCAACTCACCGAGTTCAACTGCGATTTGCTTAATTGATTTTTGATCTGGATTACGTAGCACAGGCACTGTTAAACCATCTGGTGTAGCAACAGCAATGCCCATATGGATTTCTTTACGCAGTAATACGGTTTTGCCATCATCAGACAAGTGACCTGCAAACTCACGTTCTTCTTTTAGCAAATGCGCTACAGCCTTGATGATGAATGCCATAATGGTCAGGCTAATGCCTTCTTTCTTAAAGTTGCCTTTAAGCTCATTACGCCATGCTTCAAGCTCCGTAATATCTGCCGCATCGAATTGGGTCACTTGCGGGATATAATTGTTCAATGACAACTGTGGAATAGACACTTGCTGTAAACGTGTTAACGCTTTTTCTTCTACACCACCAAAGGCATCAAAACTTGGTAATTTAGGCAATCCTGCTGGTGCAGCAACTGTCGGTGCAGCAGTTACAGGTGCTGGTGCAGTTAAACGTGTTTTCACATACGCAAAGATGTCTTCTTTCATTAAGCGTGCATGTGGACCAGAAGCTTTGACTTCTGCCAACACAACACCAAGCTCACGCGCCAACTTACGTACCGCAGGACCAGCATATACTTTGGCATTTGCTGCATTTTGCTCTTTGGTCAGTTTATCTGCTGAAGGGGCTGCTGTTTGTACAGGAGCAACCGCTGCTTGCGCAGGGGCAGCTTTTGGTGCTTCCGCTTTTGTACTCACTGGTGCTGATACAGGGGCTTCTGTAACTGGGGTTGCTTGACCTTCAGCTTCAATCGTGACTAAAGCCACACCTTCAGACACATTTTGACCCAATTCAATATGAATTGCGGTAATCACACCTGTGGTGGTACTTGGTACTTCAACGGTCGCTTTATCTGATTCAACCACAATGATGCTTTGGTCTTTTTCAACCTTATCACCAACAGCCACTAAAATTTCAGCTACGGCAGCTTTGTCTACACCTAAGTCAGGGACAGCGATCTCAATTTTACCTGCTGGCGCTGAAGCAACTGTCGCTTTTGTTGATTCTGCAGGTGGTGCCTCTGCAGATGGAACAGTCGTCGGTGTAGTTTCTGCAGAAGCTTGCGCCGCGGTTGATGCTGAAGCTGCTGTTTTCACTTTCAGAATCACAACACCTTCTTTCACTGTATCACCGACTGAAATTTCAATCGATTCAACTGTACCCGCAACAGCACTTGGAACTTCAACTGTCGCTTTGTCAGACTCAACGACAATGATACTTTGATCGGCATCAATTTCGTCGCCAACCGCAACCAAGATCTCACCCACAGTGGCTTTTTCAACACCAATGTCTGGTACTTGTACATCAACGGTTTCAGACGCCGTTGATGCTGCTTTAGGCGCTTCCGCTTGAGATTGGGCTACAGGTTCTGCGTGAGCTTGTGCTTTCGATTCTTCAACTTGTGCTGTAGGTGCTTCAGATGACGTTTGCCCCTCCGCTTCAAGCTCTACCAAAGCCGCACCTTCAGCAACTTCGTCACCAAGGCTCACCAGAATACTTTTCACCACACCTGCTGAAGTGCTTGGCACTTCAACAGATGCTTTGTCAGACTCCAACAAAACAATGCTGTCATCGACACTAATCGTATCACCCACTTTGACCAAAATTTCAGCCACTGTGGCTTTATCTACACCAATATCAGGAGTCGTAATTTGCATGCTTAGTTCTCCTCTTTGTAGTCAGCTACAGCGTGAAGTTCAGGCGTTGTTTGAGGTGCCCAAGCGACTGGACGGTCAGTATCTAATTCAAAGCTAGAAATCGCATCCTTAACTAGACGCGCATCTACTTCACCCTCGTCAGCAAGTTTCTTCAATGTCGCAACCACAATATGCGCAGCATCTACACCAAAGTAGCTACGAAGTTTTGCACGTGTATCTGAGCGACCATAACCGTCTGTACCTAATGCTACAAATGGACGATTATCTGGAAGGTAAGCGCGAATTTGCTCACTGTAAGCACGCATATGATCTGTTGCAGAAACGACGATACCTTTCGTACCACGCAACTGCTTCGACACCCATGCTTCTTTCACATCTTCAGTAAGTGGATGTAAACGATTATATTCTTCGCACGCCATACCATCACGTGCAAGCTCATTAAAGCTTGTTACGCTGTAGACATTCGAATGAATTTGATATTCATCACGTAAGATTTGAGCCGCTTTAATCACTTCACGCAGAATTACACCTGAACCTAAAAGCTGAACTGTGGCTTTTTCATCTTCCTCAAGTAAATACATACCACGTTTAATGCCTTCTTCAGCACCTTGTGGCATCGCTGGATGCTCATAGTTCTCATTCATTACAGTTAAGTAATAGAACACACGCTCCTGATCCACATACATGCGTTTTAGACCGTCATGTACAATCACCGCAAGTTCATATCCGAAACATGGATCATAAGAAATACAATTTGGAATCGTATTTGCAAGAATATGTGAGTGACCATCTTGATGCTGTAGACCTTCACCATTCAGCGTAGTACGACCAGCAGTTGCACCCAATAAGAAACCTTGCGCCTGTGCATCACCTGCCGCCCATGCAATATCACCAATACGTTGGAAGCCAAACATTGAGTAATACATGTACATCGGGATCATAGGAAGGTTATTGGTTGAATAACTTGTTCCTAAAGCAGCCCAAGCACTCATCGCACCTGCTTCATTGATCCCCTCTTGAAGCATATGACCATCTTTCGCTTCACGGTAATGCATCAACTGCTCTTGATCTTCAGGGGTATATTTTTGACCGTGCGCGGCATAAATGCCCAATTGACGGAACATCCCTTCTAAACCGAAAGTACGCGCCTCATCTGGAACAATTGGTACCACACGGTCTTTAATTGCTTTTTCTTTCAGTAGTGCAGAGATTAAACGTACCATCACCATGGTCGTTGATTGTTGCTTACCATTAGAACCAGCTAACACTGCATCAAATACAGACAACTCAGGAATCGCTAAAGATTCGCTCTCTTTACGACGTGCTGGTAAGTAACCACCTAATGCCTCACGGCGAGCCTTCATATACTTAATTTCAGGCGAGTTTTCACTTGGGCGATAAAATGGAACTTCTTCAAGTTGCTCATCGGTAAATGGCAAGTTGAAACGATTACGTACATATTTAAGCGATTCAAGTTGCATTTTCTTGATTTGATGCGTTTTATTGACCGCTTCAATTTCTTCAGATAAGCCGTAACCTTTAACAGTTTTCGCGAGAATAACCGTTGGCTGACCTGTAGATTTCATGGCTTCTGCATAGGCAGCATATACTTTGTAAGGATCGTGACCGCCACGATTTAAATTATCGATATCTTCATCACTTAAGTGTTTAACTAACTCTTCAGCTTCAGGATATTTACCAAAGAAGTGTGCACGTGTATAAGCACCACCTTTCACTTGATAACGCTGATAATCACCATCTACAGCTTCTTCCATAATGGCTTTAAGCGCACCAGATTCATCTTTAGCAAGTAGTGGATCCCAATGACGACCCCATACTACTTTAATCACGCGCCAACCTGCACCACGGAATAAAGACTCAAGTTCTTGGATGATCTTACCATTACCACGAACTGGACCATCTAAACGTTGCAAGTTACAGTTTACAACCCAAACCAAGTTGTCTAGCTTTTCACGACCTGCCAACGAGATTGCACCAGTACTTTCTGGTTCATCCATCTCACCATCGCCGAGATAAGCCCAAACCTTACGATCTTCTTCTTTAATCAAACCGCGGTTCATCAAGTACTTTTGAATATGTGCTTGATAAATGGACATGATTGGACCTAGACCCATCGATACCGTTGGGAACTGCCAATAGTCTGGCATTAAGTACGGATGTGGGTACGAAGGTAAACCAATACCATCAACTTCACGACGGAAATTGTTCAGATGCTCTTCAGTTAAACGACCTTCCAAAAATGAACGCGCATAAATCCCTGGTGCACAGTGACCTTGATAATAAATCATGTCACCGCCGAAGTTATCACTGTTGGCACGGAAGAAATGGTTAAAGCCAACATCATATAAAGTTGCAGAAGATGCAAAGCTGGCTAAGTGACCACCAAGATCGTCGCCTGTTTTATTGGCGCGAAGCACCATTGCTAAAGCATTCCAACGAATCAAAGCACGAATTCGGCGCTCCATATCTGGATCACCAGGCATTGCAGGTTGCTCTTCTACTGAAATCGTATTTAAGTAAGGAGTATTTAGACGCTGAATGGGAACATGTTTCGCAATCGCACGTTGATACAGTTTTTCAAGAAGAAAGGCTGCTCTTTCCGTCCCCATATGCTGTAAAACAGAGTCAAAAGCGTCCTGCCACTCTTGGGTTTCTTGTGCGTCGGTATCACCGTAATACGCCATATTACACCTATATTCATGCCTATTTGTATGCCCTATATTTAACATATTTTCGCGATACGCAGTTATGGCTATAAATGAATACGACATTAGAATAATATTTCGATAATAAATAGTACTTGACCATTTATTACACAAATTAACACTAAAACGCCAATTCTGCTGTTTTTTTATACAAAGCTTTATTTTAATCTTGAATTTAGTCAGGTGACCTGACTGCAAAAACGAAAATCGCCAAGACTATGCTTGGCGATTTATTCAAATGACTTAACAATGGATGTGTATTAATGAGGTTTGATAATTAATTAAGGCAACATCGCTAGGTAAGTTGAAGGATTTTTACGCTGACCATCTTTGACCACTTCATAATGTAAGTGAGGACCAGTACAGCGTCCAGTACAACCTACATTGGCAATATGCTCACCAGCAGTGACTTTATCACCTACTTTAGCAATTAAGCGTGAAGCATGTGCATATCGTGTGATATACCCATTACCGTGGTTGATTTCGACATATTGACCATAACCTGTGCCCCAACCTGATTTAGTCACTATTCCTGGACCAGTTGCATATATTGGAGTTCCTGTTGGTGCCGCAAGATCCAAACCAGAATGGTTTTCAGCACGTCCGCCCATTGTTCGGCCGCCATAATTTGAACTGACACGACCACTTGGAAGTGGGTGGGTCACTAACCATGAATATGCATTATTTGAAGAGTAACGATTTGAACTTGTCGTCGTAGTTTTTTGAGCAGGGTATTTACTATTAAGCAGCGCATTATTTAATTCGATTGGATCCGCCTTTGCTCGAACTTTCACATCGACTTGTGCTGTCGCTGGAATGTCCATGTCATCAGGATGACTATAAGAACCTTGTGATAGTGTTCTTGTTAACTCTTCCAATCGATCAGGATTGGAGGCTTGTGTGGCATCTAATTGAACTAAATCTGCAAATGCAACCGAAGCTGCTGAAGCTGCTAAAGAAAACGCTAATAAAATACGTCGCGTATACATATAAACCTCATTAAACTGTTCTTACTCAAGTCTCTTGTGTGATCTCTTCCTTGATATCGAAAGAAACAAGCGTTTAAGATTAAGACAAAACAATGTAGGAACAATGTATGTCAGAACCAAAAAATATGTTTCAACAAACAAGACAACACATAAAAACAGGAAACTTATCGTTTCTCACAAAGCAAGTTGCTGACTGGCAGAGACTTACAAAATTAATTCAACCGCTATTGCCCAAAAATGAACAATGGCAAGTTGTCTGTTATCAATACGGTATTTTGACCATCACCGGTGAAAATCAAGCCATGATTAGTCAACTCGGTTACCTTCAAAAACAGTATATTTCTCAGTTATCACAAATCCCTGAACTCAAAGATTTACAAAAAATCCAAGTTCGTCTTCGAGCAAAAAAAGAAATTCCCCAAACACAAACTGAAAATTCCAAAACTTCTTTATGTCCGACAACGCAAGAAATGTTACTCAACGCTGCTAGTTTTGTGAACGATCCTAAGCTTAGCCAAGCTATGATACGTTTGGCAAGCAATAAAAAGTAACAGGACCATTTGATTTAAACGTCATTCACTATTTTAAAGGCAAATTAAGTCACACTTAACAATGTTACACTATAACATTTAACCTGAAGACAATGACTTAGATCACACTTACATATTGAATTGGACAAGACTTTTCGTCATCAAATGTTACAATTTCATAATTAGATGGATCACTCTGAACATTGCGAAGCAGTTGATTATTGAGTGCATGTCCAGATTTGTAACCATCAAACTTCGCAATAATTTGATGTCCGAGTAAATAAAGATCACCCACCGCATCTAATATTTTATGACGTACAAATTCATCAACAAATCGTAAGCCTTCTTCGTTCACGACACCTGAATCATCAACACCAATTGCATTCTCTAAACTAGCACCCAAAGCTAAATTATTCGCCTTAAGATAATCCAAATCTTTCATAAAGCCGAAAGTACGTGCCTCACTGACTTCATAAACAAATGTTTCCGTTGAGAAATCAATACTGGCAGACTGATATTCTTTGGCAAAGGCAGGGTGATCGAAATCAATCGTAAAATTAAGTTGAAAACCATCATGCGGATTAAAAATAGCGCGCTTATCGTCAATTAATGCTTCTACAGGCTTTAATATTTTTATAAATTTTTTAGGCGCTTCTTGCTCCATCAACTCACCTTGCATGAGTAAATAGATAAATGGACCGGCGCTTCCATCCATAATTGGAACTTCTGAAGCTGATACTTCAATAATCAGATTATCAATACCAAGACCTGCAATCGCACTCATAATATGTTCGATAGTCCCAACTTTGGCATTTTCTTGTACCAAATTTGAACACATAAATGCTTCTTGAATCAGCATCGCATTAGCAGGGATATCTACGGGCGGATTTAAATCAATACGGCGAAAAACAATACCCCCATCAGCGACATGTGGTACAAAGTTAATCATTACTTTTTGCCCACTGTGTAATCCGATACCACTCGCTTTCACGACTCGTTTCAGGGTGCGTTGCTTCAACATGTTTCTTCAATATTCATCTAAAATCTAGTATACGTTAGCACATTTAGCCATTGATAAAAATCAAAAAGGTGGCATAAGCGCCACCTTTTCTGTTTGATCATCGTAAACACATTATGTTACATGTTATTTACGCTGTTGATTTTTAAGATAATCTTGAATACTCATTGGTGCAGATCGAGGCGCTGCAGAAGGCTCTGGGGCTACACTCTCTTGATTCTGACGTTTACTGATTGCTGGAACATCATCTTCATCCAAAGCAGCAGCTTGTCCACCAACTGATGGGTTTACACTCACTGGCGCACGGCGCTTCACTTCCGTTTCATTCGCATTACGAGTTAAACCTGTCGCAATCACTGTAACACGGATTTCATCACGCGCATCTGGATCAAATACTGTACCAAAGAAGACTTCACCTTCATCCAGATCAACAATTTGATTGACAACATCTGTGATAATTTCAGTTTCACGCAACGTAACATCATTACCGCCAGTGATATTAATTAAAACACCCTTCGCGTTCATAATATTTACGTTGTCAAGCAACGGACTGCGAATCGCAAGACGCGCTGCATCTTCAGCACGATCTGGACCGCTACTCTTACCTTCACCCATCATCGCATAACCACGTGTGCTCATCGCTGTTTTTAAATCGGCGAAGTCAAGGTTGATATGACCAGGACGCACAACTAAATCAAAGATACTTCGTACCGCGTTAAGCAAGACATCATCCGCTTTGCGATAAGCATCTTGCATTGAGATATCACCATAAACGCTAAGTAGGCGTTGGTTTGGAATGATAATCAATGAGTCAACATGCTTTTCAAGTTCTTCGATCCCTTTTTCAGCAGAACGTTGACGACGACGACCCTCGAAGTTAAATGGAGTGGTGACAACACCAACCGTCAAAATACCCATTTCTTGTGCTATTTCAGCCACGACTGGTGCTGCGCCAGTACCAGTACCACCACCCATGCCGGCAGTAACAAATACCATATCTGCACCTTCCAGATGCTGACGGATTAATTCGCGACTTTCTTCTGCTGCAATTTGACCGACATCAGGATTTGCTCCTGCACCTAGTCCACGCGTACTTTGTTGGCCCAATTGGATTTTGAATGGCGCATTCATACGATCCAAAGCTTGTTTATCTGTATTTGCACAAACAAATTTCACGCCTTTGATATCAGATTGCACCATGTGTTGTACGGCATTACCACCACCGCCACCAACACCAAACACAGTAAAACGGGCTTGACCGTTATTATCGGTTTGTTCATCTTCTAAAAATTCAAATGAAGCCATGACCTTAACTTTTCCTAATAAATTTGGCAGTCACTTAAGCCCGTATACTGCCTTGATCTTCAATAATAAAAATTTGTTTTTAGGATGCGTTGCAATCACATTGTTGTCAAGCACATGAAGTTGCTCTTACAAGTTGCAAACAATACTCCCTTAAAAACTAAACTTAAAAAATACCTTTCAATTTGTTATTAAACGCATTCCAACCATTCGCTATGCGCTCTAATAATGGACGCTTATTCACTTCTTCAGGTTGCTCAACTGATTCTTGTAAATCGCTTTGACTAAATAACAGCAGTCCTGTTGCGGTAGAATACATTGAACGTCTTAATGCAGGTAAATGTTGATCATCCGCATATACTTGTAGCGGAGGGTTGCCTAAATGAGCAGAAACACCCAACATACGACGTGATAATGTGATCATACCCTCAATCTGACATGCATCACCACTTAAAACTACACCGTGATATAAACTTTGTAGCGCACCACGTTGTTGTAACTCATCACGCACCATAGAAAGAATTTCTTCGTAACGTGCAATAATAATCTCTGATAGCTCAATCCGACTGATCGCTTGAGGACCATCGATCGCTTCAAACTCGATCATATGTTCAGGTTTGACTTGCTGTAAATCAACACAACCGTAAAGCAATTTGAGTCGTTCAGCTTCTTCGGTCGTCGTTTGCAATACTGCGGCGATATCACGCGTTACATTTTCACCACCACGTTGAATGGTGTGTGCTAGCACTAAATGACCTTCAATATAAACTGCAATATTGGTTGTACCAGCCCCAATATCCAATAAGCATACACCATACTCTTTTTCATCTTTCAGCAATGCACCTTCAGCCGTTGCTAAACATGAAATCACCATCTTTTCGACAAAAATATTGGCGCCTTTCATTGCACGATCTAAATTTTGCATGGTGCTGATTGGTAGCATCATGAGTTGATAATGCGCCGTCATGCTATTTGCTGAAAGGTTAATTGGATTATGCACCCACTCAGGTGAATCATCCAACTCAAAACCCAATGGGACTGCACTTGCAAGATAATGATCAGAAGTTAAATGACTGGCTTTTGCCATTTCTAAAGCTTTAACCACTTCTGAAGTCGTAATGGTGCGTTCTGGATTAGAAATCGGTGTCCGGCCTGTCGCATAAGCACTTTGCAGTTCTGTACTCGGGATCGATACCCATGCTGAATGCACACGACACTCCGCCATATCTTCTGCTTCTTGTACCGCATTCTTAATCGCAGAGATCACTTTTTCAAGGCTAACAATTTTTCCTTTGTTCATGCCTTTATTTCGCGCAGTCGCCATACCGATGACCTGGATATTATCCGGCGCATGCACTTTACCAATTAGAACTGAAACTTTATGTGTCCCAATGTCTATCGCAACAACTGAGGGAACAGCCTCATTCATGATTCACTACCATTTTCTTCATTGTTTATATCTGGCTTATGCCTATTTTTAAAGCCACGTATTATGGCTTTGCAACTCTTGAATCTGCAATGTTAATGTCATTAATGGTTACAACAAACTGACCATTTATAATCTTTGGTGGTGTCGCATTTTTCCATTGAATCGCCAAGCCATTTCGGTAACGTAAGTCAATCGCTGAAACTCTTGGCCAAACCACTTTCAGATCTGCTTGAGATAAGTGACTCAATCGTTGCAGTTTGCTCATAGTCTGATCCTGATCCACAATAATACGTAAACCCGAATCGAACTGCATAAACCATGTCCGACGATCTGTTAAATATAGCTCTTTCAAACGCAGATTCACTGGACTAAACAGTTGATTAATTTCATGATAACGTCTCATCATGACTTTTGACTGATCTGACGGACCATGCATAAGTGGTAAATTTGCGTGATTTCTAGAATATGCCTCTGTATAGACCACACCCTGATCACTTAACAGACGTCCTGTTCCCCAACGTGCAATCGGATGTTTCGGAATAACACGAACCTTAATACCGTCTGGCCAAGCTCTAGAAATGACCACTCGATCTACCCAAGAAATCTCTAATGCCTTATCACGAATTTGCTCAAGATCAGCAGTAAAATAATTGCCTGTAATGGTAGGCATTAACTGCTGTTTCACTTGACTAATTTCAGGCTCGGCTTGCAGACCAACCACATCCAAAGATGCTACCTTTGCACTGGTCATGACGCTATATAAGCCATAAATCCCGACCAAAAGTACACAACATGCAAAAATAAGCATGACCCAACCACCCGCATTAATCATTTTCTCTTTGCGAGTCGGTGGTTTGTCATGAATCGATGTAATCGCCGCACGTTTGCGACGCATCGATGGAGGTAGTTGAGCCATAACTTAGTGTGATTCTTTCGCTAAGGTTTGCTCTAAAATAGCCAAACACAAATCTTCAAAACTATAACCTACTGCTTGAGCTGCTTTTGGTACCAATGAATGACTGGTCATGCCTGGAACAGTATTCACTTCTAGCAGCCAAAATTGACCTTGCTCGTCCTGCATAGCATCAATTCTACCCCAACCACTTGCCCCAACAGCTTGAAACGCTCGTAAGCAAAGCGCTTGTAAACTTTTTTCTTCAGCTTCACTCAAACCACAAGGGATACCATATTCAACATCATTACGTTGGTATTTAGCTTCATAATCATAAAAGGCTACATCAGCTGGAGGTTGTAAACGGATGACTGGTAATGGTTGTCCGTTTAAAAATGAAATCGTAAATTCACGACCTGTAATCCACTTCTCAGCCATGACCACGGCATCATGTTGAGTCGCTTTTTTAATTGCTTCAGCTAAATCCTCTGCTTTCTCAACCTTACTCATGCCCACACTCGAGCCTTCGTGCACGGGTTTGATAATCAGTGGTAATCCAAGCTCTGCAACGAGTGCTTGTGCATCAGTATCTTTAGAAACAATACGGTATGGCGCTGTAGGAAGTTCAGAACCTTGCCAAATTTGCTTGGTCTTTACTTTATCCATTCCGATAGCCGACCCCTGCACACCAGTTCCAGTATATGGAATATTTAACCACTCTAATGCGCCTTGGATTTGACCATCTTCTCCACCACGACCATGTAACACAATAAATGCACGATCGTAATTTACCAGTTCAGTCACACTGCGTTCTTGAGGGTCAAAACCCTCTGCATTCACCCCTGAACGTACCAATGCTTCAAGTACAGCCTTACCACTATCTAATGACACCTCACGCTCTGCAGATTTACCACCAAGCAATACAGCAACTTTGCCGAATTTAGAAGCATTTGACACGTTTAGTTCCTTAAACTTATAAAATTTTCAATTTAGCCAAATCATCAAACGACGATTATTTTAAATAGAGCTGGTTCTGAGCAAGCTCAATTGAAATTGCTCCAACGTTACCCGCACCTTGAGTCAATAACAAGTCATTTGCTTGTAACACTTTTTGTATCACATTTGGCAAATTCCCTTCTACTGGATCAATCAAGATTGGTTCAACATCACCACGCAATCGGATACTTCTTGCCAATGAGCGACTATCTGCACCAACAATCGGCTTTTCACCTGCAGAATATACTTCTAATAGCAGTAATTGATCGACTTGTGACAAGACATCAACGAAATCATCAAAACAATCACGTGTACGGCTAAAACGGTGAGGTTGGAACATCATCACAAGTCTACGATCAGGATGACTTGCACGCGCAGCTTTAATCGTTGCTTCAACTTCTTTTGGATGGTGACCATAATCATCAACCAGTTTGACCGTTCCATCACCTAACTCAAATTCACCTTGAATTTGGAAACGACGCCCTACACCACTAAAACTTTCTAAAGCACGAGCGATTGCAGCATCAGATACACCTTCATCAGTTGCCACACCAATCGCAGCTAACGCATTAAGGATGTTATGCAAACCAGGCATATTAATGGTTAACTTGAGTGGCTCTTTGTTTTTACGAAGCACAGTAAAATGTGATTGCATCCCTTCTTGTACCACATCTACAGCACGAATATCGTTATCTTCGTTAAAACCATAAGTTAAAACAGGTCGACCAATACGTGGCATAATTTCACGAATATTTTGATCATCGCCACACACTACGGCTAAACCGTAGAACGGAAGCTTCTGCAAGAATTGAACAAAAGTATCTTTCAAAACATCGAAGCTACCACCATAAGTGTCCATATGATCAGCATCAATGTTGGTGACAATAGCGGCCATTGGTTCTAAATATAGGAATGAAGCATCAGATTCATCTGCTTCAGCTACAATATAACGACTCGCACCTAAAGCAGCATTTACTCCAGAGCGATTAAGCAAACCACCAATCACGTATGTCGGATCCATGTTTTCTTCAGCAAGCATACAGGTCACCAAACTTGTTGTTGTGGTTTTACCATGTGTGCCTGCAACCGCAATACCATGACGGTAACGCATCAACTCGCCCAACATTTCCGCACGACGAACTACAGGGATGCGTGTTTCAATCGCTGCTTTAATTTCTGGGTTTTCTTGGTCAATCGCAGTCGATACAACCAATACATTCGCACCGTTAATATTATCAGCAGCGTGTCCGATATGAACTTTAATGCCATTTTCTTCAAGCTGTGCAGTGGTTTTAGAGGCTTTAATATCCGACCCTGAAACTTTATAGCCTTGGTTTTTTAAGACTTCCGCAATCCCGCACATTCCTGCACCACCAATACCCACAAAATGGATATGCTTGATACGGCGCATTTCAGGAATTTTAATCAGGTTTTTTGCTTTATCAGCTGGGTTCGTTGAAGACATAATTTTCTCTAAAACTTACAAATCTTGAATTAAACCAACCACACGCTGAGTTGCATCTGGTTGAGCTTGTTGACGTGCTTTAACAGCCATTTCCGTCAACAATGTACGGTTCATGAGTGGCAATAAAACTGCTTTTAATGAATCAGGAGTGAGTGTCGCTTGTGGACAAATTTTTGCAGCATTAATATCTGCTAGGAATTTGGCATTCGCGGTTTGGTGATCATCTACCGCACTTGGCAAAGGTACAAATACGGCTGCAACACCCGCAGTAGCAATCTCAGTGACCGTCAGTGCACCAGCACGACAGATTACTAGATCGGCATTGGCATAGGCTTCCGCCATATTTTCAATAAACGGTTGAACTTCTACCTGTAAATGATCAGGAGCATCGGCATAACGTGCCCGCGTGCTATCAGCATGATTTTGACCACACTGATGATAAACACTTAAAGGAACATCTAATTGTTTCAGTGCTTCGGGTACGCGCTCATTCAATGCTTGTGCGCCCAAAGAGCCGCCTACAATTAAAATACGAATAGGTTGATTGGCTTTTTCTCGCTCTTGATATCGCCAAGCAGGACTCAATATCGCAGAAATTTCCTTACGTACGGGATTACCTGTAGTCACGATTTTATGATTTTCTGGAAATGTTTTCGGGAATGCCTGACAGACCGTTTTAGCAACACGAGCCAATTGCGTATTGGTGAAACCCGCTACTGCATTTTGCTCATGAATGATGACAGGAATACCAAGAATACGCGCAGCCAAACCACCAGGACCCGCAACATAACCGCCAAAACCAGCGACTGCATCTACGTTTAATCGTTTCATATAGCGCATTGCGCTAAGCGTTGCTTTTAAAATTTTAAAAGGGGCTTGCAGCTTACGGACGATTCCATTGCCACGGACACCCTGAATATCAATTTGATAAATTGGAATGTGGTGATTTTTAAGCAGGCGATTTTCCATGCCTGAAGGCGTTGCCAACCATGACACTTCGACACCTTGCTGTTGTAATTCCTGAGCAACTGCTAGGGCAGGAAATACATGTCCACCTGTACCTGCAGCCATCATCATGACATGTTTAGGTTGTTTATGCTGAGCTTGTGTCACGGTCTAATTCTTCAAATCTAAGAGCTAACAGAAAATTTTATATAAGGTATCAATTGTAATCACAATCGTATATCCATGAAAGTTTATTTACTTTTTTTCACGGACCCTTTAATTGTTTTTTTCATATGATTTCAGAGTTTAAACTAGATTTATTATGAGGTGTGCCTTTTTTATGTATTTTACCATTCGATCTAGTTTATAACGGACCAAAATAATGATTAATGTGCACATTAATCATTAACACAGTATTAGTTCTATTCTTCCTTCGTATCTGCGCTACCGCCATATTGGATATAAACTTATGTCTAAATGGTATGAGGCAACAGTTCTATTTATGATATTGCTATATCTCATTGAGATTCAGCTCGCGAATAAAAGGATTTTTAAACGCAAATGTCAAAAATATCATCTTATGACATTTGGATTATTTTGGCAGGCTACCTTGCTGCAATTCATGTCGGTAAACTTTCTGCTGTTATTCCAATTCTTCAAAAAGATTTAAATCTAAGTTTCACCCAAGCAGGCCTATCCTTATCACTGGTTCAAGGTGCTGGAATGCTATTTGCCCTGTGTATTGGTGCTGTATCTGAGAAAATAGGACTCAAAAAATGCCTTATTTTTGCACTCATTCTATTGGGGATGAGTAGTTTTGCAGGCTTATGGATTGATCATAGTGTTAGCCTTTATTTTTTTCGATTTATGGAAGGTATTGGATTTCTCACCATTAGTCTTTGCGCTCCCGCAATTTTAAAACGCCTAAGCACGCCTGAAACCATGAATTTTAAAATGGGGTTATGGAGTTCTTATATGGGAGTTGGGGTTAGTCTTGCTATTTTGACCATCCCTGTATTACTCGAATGGCTCAGTTGGCAACACATTTGGGCATTATTTGGTGCCTTGTGTTGGCTGGTTGCCTTGATGATTTACCATTTTTTACGTTATGACGATAAGCAAACCACTGTAACGACAAAGGCACTGAGCACATCAACCTCCAACTCTTTTTTATCTATTGTTAAAGTCACCGTGACCCATCCACCCATTCTCTGTCTAGCCGTTATCTTTGCTTGCTATACCAGTCAATGGATCACACTCACAGGTTTTTTACCCAGCTTGTATGTCTCATTCAATATGGATTTAAAGCTTGCAGGAATTTTGGTGTCAATGGTTGTGTTATCTAACTTAGGTGGAACCTTTGGCGCAGGCGTATTACTTCAAAAAGGCATAGCTCCTTTTAAATTACTTCAATTTAGTTTTTTAAGTCTAATTTTATGTAGCTGGGTTGTATTTTCACAACCCTATTGGTTGATTTTTGAGTTGCAATATTTGTGCGCTATTTTGTTTTCTTTTATCGGTGGCATTATTCCGACGACCGTCTTTGCCAATACGCTTAGATACGCACCACAGGTCAATGCAGCAGCATCCAGTATGGGCTTAGTGCTGCAAATTTCTGCATGTGCGCAGTTCCTTGTTCCCCCAGCAACAGCAGCTCTCGTTTCGTCTTCTCACCAGTGGTCCAATGCCGCATGGGTTACCGTAAGTCTTTCCACCCTAGGACTATTGACCAGCTATTATTTATTTAAGATATATACGCAAAAAAAAGAGCCTATTTAGGCTCTTTTTTGCAGATCAGCTAACGTCCAGCTTCCAAAACATCAAATAATGTATCTGCGATAGAAGTACCAAATTGTGCGTCTATTTCACGTATACACGTTGGACTAGTCACATTAATTTCTGTTACATAGTTTCCAATGACATCAAGACCAACAAATACCAGCCCCTTCTCACGCAAGAATGGTCCAACTTTAGCAGCAATCACCTTATCATTTTCAGTCAACGGACGTGCTTCACCACGCCCACCAGCAGCAAGGTTACCTCGCGTTTCACCATTTTGTGGGATACGCGCTAAACAATATGGAATTGGCTCACCATTGACCATCAGAATACGCTTATCTCCATCCACAATTTCAGGAATATAACGTTGCGCCATAATCGGTTGCTGCCCCATTTGAGTCAACATTTCCAAAGTTGAACCGATATTTGCCCCTGCAGTAGTTAAACGGAAAATCCCCATACCGCCCATCCCATCTAGCGGTTTTACAATCACATCTTGATGTTCAGCAATAAACTCTCGGATTAAACTTTGCTGTGAAGTTACCAAAGTCGGAACCTGCAGTTCTGGAAATTGTGTAGCGAACAGCTTTTCGTTACAGTCTCGCAAACTTTGAGGTTTATTGATAATCCAGGAACCTTCACGTTCCGCTTGTTCCAGAATATAAGTTGTATAAACAAAGTTCATATCAAAAGGTGGATCTTTACGCATGAGTACAACATCGTATGCGGCTAAAGATTCTTTCTGTTTTTCACCAAGTTCATAGTAATGATTATAATCCTCAAACACTTTAAGTGGTGAGATCAAACCAAAAGCTTTGCCTTGATCGATATATAAATCTTCCTGAAGTGCATACCCTAACTCATGACCGCGACGTGCAGCAGCCCAAAGCATTGCCATGGTCGAATCTTTTTTGAGGTTTACATTTTCGATGGGATCCATCACCACAAGTACGCGCATGATCTGTTCTCTATTTTATCAATGAAGCGATTATAACGAAGTTTAGTGAACGATCTACTAATCTATCAAAGGATCAATTGTATAAATTGAGAGAAGCTCTTTCCTATTTCTGCTGAGCATTAGAATTTATATTCATATCAAACTACTAAAAAAAATAATAAAAAACGGCGCAATGAGCGTCAGGAAAAATCCACTGAGAATTGCAATTTGTACATCTAATGGTGAACAATTGTTTTTTACAAAGGGTAAAGTCGAGTCCATCGCCGTGGCACCACATACACCAATGATTGGCTTTGGATAACGCTGACCTAATAAATACAACAATGCAATCGCATAAAACTCTCGTACAAGATCTGTGATCAAAGCAAAAGTTCCCTGCTCAGGTCCTAAAACTTTAGCAACTAAAGGACCAGAAAGAGAGAACCAACCAAATCCACTCCCCATCACAACGAGTTCGACAAAAGATTGAGTCATGATATGACTCGTCAAATAAGCCGCAATAAATAGTGCAATGATTGAAAAAAATGGCACTTTAATATGATTCATAGTGAGGGCTTGAATTTTAATCGTAGACAAATCCACTCCGATTAAAAAAATCAACACATACAATAGTATCGCGCTTAACATTTCCCCTGATAAAGTCTTGGGTAATAGCCAATATAACCCCATCCCGATCAACACCATTCCAATCGCAATCAAGCATTCGGTAATAGGTTTGAGCATATCCTTGAATGATTTTTGGTGCTCAGCCTTAAAGTGGCTACGATTAAATAAAAGTCCAAAGGTAATCACACTTAACACTGTAGAATAAATAAAAGCTTCAATTAATATTTTTGAACCAAGATCTTTATCAAACAAGACACTGCCAAATTGAAAGCCTATAGAGATGAGGAGCAACCACACCAAAAACGTAATTTGACCAACCAATATATTGCGAACTTGAACGTTTGCAGCTTTACCTATGCCCCAACCCAATATAAGAGAAATGAGAATAGGTAAAAGCGAAATTATTAAATTTTGAATCATAGTTATGCAGCACTTAATGTGTGAAGTATTCGATATAAGAATGTAAAGTTTGAAATTATAATTTTTTATTTGAAACTCAAATCAATAGCGCTCAAGGTCTATATTTATAATATTAGATAATTATCGAGTAGTGAAATTAAATTCTTATGTATTGTTACAACTTCAAATACGAATTACATCAAACGTTAACATCGTTGAATAAAACTAACAGGACTTGATATTCCAACAATAGGTACAAGTCCATGATTAAAATAATTTCTACACTCTGTTTACTCACTATCAGTTCAGTTACTTTAGCAGCAGGCAATCCTACACGAGTCGGTGATGTACTCGGTCGAGACCTCGACGTTCCAATTGTTGGTGCATTAGGGCATACAGGTGTATATGTAAGTTCAAACAATATTGTTCAAGTCATGAACAAAACGGCATATGTAGATGTGATTGAATATGTCAGCTTAAGTGGATTTAAAACTACAAAATATTGGGGAGCAAAGGCCAAAACAAGTTTCGGATATAAATCTCCTTACTCATCTGCTGCTAATCAAATCACTGCGATTTCAAATCAGCAACGACCTCATGTCGCTTACACGCTGTATTCAGCAACACCGAACCCAGCTGTGCAAGTCTGTTCACAATATAACTCCAACGGTGCTTGTAGCAAATATACATGGCAAAAGGGAACGTTCCGATGTGACAGCTTTACGAAATGGCTCTACACTCAGACAGGTAATGGTAATCTAGGAGGAAGCACACCGCGTGGAACTTTCAACAGTAGCTTACTCACAATTACACGAGTGTAAATAAATCATTCCCATTATATTGCCTTCACATCTCTGATGTTGAAGGCAACGACAGCTTAATATTTTAATATTATGAATAAGAAAAATATTTTTTTGGTTATTTTGATCTTCGTGATCTGTGCAGTAATTTTATGGGTGTATTTGAAATCGACAGCAGATACGACTCAAAGTATATCAAATCAAAATAATAATACTTCAACGCTAAAAAGCAATGAAGATCGCGCGACTAGCTTGTCTGAAAATAGTGCAGATATGAAACTCAACACTAACCTACCCGTATGGGCAAAAAAGTTACTTCAACTGGATCAATCTGCTGCGAATCGAGAAGAAAAAATACATGATTTAATTCAGCTCCTTGAACAAAACCAGCATGATGAAAATGCAATAGAAGAAATCCTGACTCAACTTACTTCTCTCAATCCTTTAGAAGCAGCTGAACAAATTTTGCCATTTCTAACACATCAGAATCCTAAAATTCAAAGCTTAGCGATAGGCGCACTGAATAATGCGATGTTGTTGACTGATCGAGAACATGAACTCAAAAAATCCCTACCTGAAAATGATTTGATTCGACAGAAAATTAGTCGCGCTTTAGAGCAACGTTTTCAGGATCCAAATTTAGATCCAAAGGTTAAACAAGTTCTTATTTCTAGCCTACCGCATACCGCATCTGTCCAAACTCAGCACAATCTTGCACAAGAACTTCTTCAACAAAATTCTATCTCACCAAACGAAGCACAATTTCTTTCTCAATATCTGCTAAATGGTCAGGGAAATAACACGACTTTAGAACAACTTACGCATAAAAATCCGAAGATGATTGAAGACATTATTGCGAATTTAAATAATCAAATTGTCGACCAACCAGCTATTGTTGAAGTTCTGAATAATGATCAAAAAAAGCAACTACATAATTTTATCTTACAGCATCCACCAAGCTCGAAAGATGAAAGCTATGGATATAAAAATGATATATGGCGATTTTCTTTAAACCAACTTCAACAATAAATAAAAGTTAGACTGGTTTTATATGAATATTTTTCAAGCTTATAATTACATAAAATTTACATTTAAAATAATTAAATAACTTCTCACTCCTATTTTAACTATAAATCAACATAGATTTAATACATTAATCTTTTTTATTTTAAGCTAAATTAATATTACATTTTAATCATTCATGATTTCATTTTTTTAATCGTGATGACTAAATATTTAGCACTCCAATAATCATAGTTATAAATTTAATGAGGGCATTATGAAAATAGTTTTAATTGGTGCAACAGGCATGGCAGGTTCTCGTATTCTTGAAGAGCTTGTTTCACGTGGACACTACGTCAAAGCGATTGCGCGTAATACAAGCAAAGTTTCAGATACAGAGCGTGTTTTAACTGTAGATTTAGATTTAAATGATCAAGAAGCACTTGTAAATGAGCTGAAAGGTCAAGATGCTGTAATTAGTGCAGTACGTTTCCAAGGTCTGGATATCAATTCACTTCTTAATGCTATTCGTGAATCAAAAGTTAAACGTTATATTGTTGTTGGTGGCGCTGGCGGTTTAACTGTACCAAATCAAAATGTGCGTGTAATCGATACAGAAGACTTCCCTGATGCATATAAAGCTGAGGCGGAAGCAGGCATTCAGTTCTTTGATAAGTTAAAACAAGTGGACGACATTGACTGGACCTTTATTGCTCCTGCAGCGGAATTCGGTCCTGGTAAGCGAACTGGTGAATATCGCTTTGGTAAAGATGAACTTATCGTTGGTGAAGAAGGCAGTAAAATCTCTGCAGAAGATTTCGCAGTAGCGCTCAGTGATGAGCTTGAAAATAATAACCATATTCAAGAGCGCTTTAGCGTCGGTTATTAATATTCAATGATATTATTAAAAAAGGAAGCTTAAGCTTCCTTTTTTTATTATTTATTTCACTCTATGAAATATTTTAAATAAATGAGATGTATGAAATCTAAAGAGGTTGTAATATTCATATAAATAAAATTTAAAAATTAGTATTTTTATGAATTATCTTGAGTATTTTTTATATATTTTCACTGTCATTATTATGATTGCCACTCCAGGCCCTGTTATGATTTTGGTGGCCAGTGCAGGTGCAAAAGGTGGTTATCGAAAAGCATTACAAACCATTTTAGGCACTAATGTCGCCTCACTATGTTTAATTGCGCTTTCAATTCTTGCACTTAAGGGTGTTCTTCATTTTAATGAGCATATTTTCAACATCATCAAAGTCCTAGGATGTCTTTATATTGGCTATTTAGGTTTTGAAATTCTTAGAGAAACTTTTCAGCACAATCAAACTGCCTCTTCAAAGATCAAGCCGATCGATAGTGGTTTTTCCAAAGGGCTTTTAGTTGGAATTTCCAATCCAAAAGATATTATTTTCTTCACTGCTTTTTTTCCGCAGTTTATTCAAATTACACCAAATATAGATTTAAGTTTGACGCTGTTAATCATCACATGGATTCTTCTAGATTTTGTCGTACTATCTTTGGTCTATTTAGGTTTTAACGCTATTTCTCAACAACGTATTTATTCAAAAATCTTAGCCTTGTGTGGCGCGATCCTCATGACTATCGCTGGGTATGGGATATTCAGCACAGCGCTCTTTTATGAGTCTCTTTAACTTATTTAAACTACAATTTATGAATGAATTTATTCCCGGGGTTTCTAATGATGCAACCGGCCATGATCGTCTTTTATTCAGAAGATAAAAATCATTGAGTAGATGAATCTTGCCTGCGATCAGGTTATACATTTGATATACCCCACCGTGGCAAAATCGTCCTTGAGTGATGAGGTAACAAGAGCTGAATGAAAAGTTGGGCATGATGTAAAAATGTAATTTGTGTGATGCAGATAAGAATTTCGCATAACGTGTATTATGTTAATTTTAGAGAAACTATTACAAATATAATATTACTTTTGCATTCTCAAATAAGCCGTTATATTTCTTAAAAAATCTATAAAGAACTGTTATTGCTGATTATTATTTTTTTAAATCAGGCCGAATTTTATAAATATTATTTTGGAGCTCAAAAATATGACTGAGAGCTTTTCCTATCAGTAAAATATTCTCTCTATTTTCTAGTGATGGATCCGATTGAATCTTACTAGGAATACTGTCTAATAATATTGCGGCTTGATATAAATCATCATTTATTTTTTTTAATTGATCCATTTTTCTCTTCTATAGATGTTGGTAAGGATCCCAATCATATTACATTGAGATCCTGATTTATTAGACCGTGGTATATATTGTTTTAGCTTCTCTAGTTTCTGAACTAAAAAGGTTTAATAATCTATTCGATGATGGCACAGGAAGATTTGGTGGATTCCAGTCACCTGTAGTGATGCATGTATTTAAAGAGTTTCCACACTCTGACATTCCACCGCTACCAGCAGACCCATAGACATCAATACAGTCTGCATAATATTCTGCACACAATTCTTTAGTTAAATAATATGAAGGCGTTGTAGGATCATATGCAAGAGCAAGACTACTAGTCATTATTGTACTAATTAAAACTATTTTTTTAATAACATAAGAAAACCAACTTTATTGTTAATTTGATATTTAAATATAGTTTATTAAAAGTTAAGCATTATTAAAATTACTTAAATCAAACATATTTTTAAATAAATTTACTTCTATTTAACATAATGGGCGTTATGCGAAATGAAACTTGTAAGCCCAAAGTAGAAATGTCCGGTTTCTCCAAAGTAAAAATGTCCGCTTTTAGAATATGCACTTTTGCAATTTTCTTAGCGGACGGTTTGATATGTTGGTGTCTATGTCGGATAAAGAACTTAA
>NZ_VPEE01000123.1:0-1864 GCF_013417345.1 Acinetobacter sp. YH16032
AGTTGCCGATCGGCAAGTTTTAGCGGTTTGGGGGATTTATCATTTTCCGACAGCAGTTGGGAATGCACGCTTACGCGTTTCTCTCCGAGAAACAAAAAACCGACCTCTGAAAAAGATAAAAATAAGCCCCAAAAGTTGGGGCATTTTGAAATCTTTTTTAGAGGAGATTTTAGTTAGGTTTAAACCTTGATGTTTCACCTCTCAAAATCTCAAAAAATTGAGATTGTTGTTTTTCATCGAGAAGCATCGTTTTTAATCTGCTTTCAAAGTCTGCCATTTTTTCGCTATCTTTTTTCAAGTGCTTGTACCTTTTGTCCCGTGCAATGCTGAAAGCACAGCTCGAAAGATGAACGCTCCCCCTTGGGTCGAATGCAATAAATTTATGATCTTCGATAGAGTAGGTTTTGACTTGATCAACCAGTTTCACTGTTGATTGATTTTTCTTAGAACCGAAGCCAAGTTTTTCTAAAAGCGGATAAAACTTTTTAAATTTTTCAGGTTCTAACAGCATGTCTGCTATACGTTTCGCAAAATCTTGAAAGGATTCTGTACCCTCAGAGTATTTGCTCATTTCAGGCATTTCTGACAGCTTGTGAGCGAATAGGAAGCGTTGCGGATCTGTCATTTTGGTGAATAGGTCAGGCGTGTTTTGATCTCGTTGGGGAGATACTGATTTTTCAGAAATTTCCGTTTGTTTTTGCTTAAACTTGAAGGAAAATCCTGAAATCGCACGACCTGTTTTGTGCTGTTCGACCTTAACTTTAATGTCTGTTTTTTCATTAATTTGATTTATGGCAATGTCTAAAACTCGCTTTTTAAAATCGTTCATTTGTTTGTATTCAGTATCTAGAACACCAAGTTTTTGTCTAAATTTTTGTATCTCAATAATGGGTGTTTTACCTGTGCTACGCCAAGCAATCAATAATTCGTAAAGTCTTACAGCGTAAGCACTTGTAAGCCCTGAAACTTGTTCTATATCGTATTTTGTAAACTGTTCTTCTAGGCGAGTAATCAATGGAATGATGGCAGGGGCAAAAATTAATTTAACAACCGCCTCTTTCTCAACATAAATAACTTCACTCACCCATCTTGATTTATGGTGCTGGATATTTCCCTTATCGCTAAGGCTCTGATAACTGAATTGCCTTGCAAATAGGTCATCACAAGCATCTTTTAATGCTTGATATGCAGTATTTCTATGTGCCGAAAATTGATTGATGTAGCTTTCAGCGTGAATGATCAATGGGTCATTTGCGTTAATTCCCTTGCCACTTTGACGAGCTTCAATAATCGCTAAAAGTATTAATCTTTGCTCGACTAAATCGAGGTTATAACTCGCATTAATTAACGCATTATCTTTAACAACTAAATTACTCATTATGTGACTCTATTATTCTTAGACGTTTATGTGACTTTAATAATTAACGTCACAACATGCAAGGTAAACGTCACTTTATCTTTTGAAATTTTCATTTTTTTGCAAGGTAAACGTCACTTAATTGCAAGGTAAACGTCACTTAATGAAGCTTGAAACGCGCACACAGCAATGCTTTCAGCGTGTCTAAAAGCATTTAAAAGCTTAAAAGATTATTAAAAGCCAAAAAAAAATTAAAAAGCATTTAAAACTGCCCTATGTTTTCGCTTCGCTCAAACTCTATTGAATCTCGCTGCGCTCGATTCCTGGGGGCAGTTTTTTCAAATATCCACTAGGACGCTAAAAACAAGAATGGATTCGCTTCGCTCATAAAGCTTTATGCTCGCTTCGCTCGTCATGGAGCCAGTGGCTACAGTCGCTTCGCTCGTCATGGAGCCAGTGGCTACAGTCGCCTTGCTCTGTAAATCTCGTTATGAAGCAACAGGGAGC
>NZ_VPEE01000124.1:0-1815 GCF_013417345.1 Acinetobacter sp. YH16032
CTTTTTAATGGATTTATTTGGGATAAGACCTAAATTTCGCATAAGAGATTTTATGTTAAATATGTAGTTAATTTTCTTAAACTTATTATATATTTAAAAAATATAAATGAAGATATGGCATTAGTAATATGTATTATCATGTGATTTTAGAATTAGGCGAAAAACATCATAAAAATGCGTGGGATAAAGTTGAAATCAAATCAGATTTAACAGATTTAGAAGATTTGATTTGTAAATATGCTGAACCTTACCAGGTTGGGAACCCTATATTAATAAATGGGCGTACAATTCCTATTGAGCATATTGAACGTTTACGCATGTTTTCTAGTGAGATATCTGGTGAGGTTTTAAAACAGCAACAAGCTGCTCAACGAAGGGCTGAAAATCAGGCATCTAGTGTTGTTATGATCGGTTTTTATTCTAATGATTTAGAGTCCGCGATTCTTAAACAAAAAGAAATAACAGAAGAATTAATAACATATGCAAAAGGAACTAAAAAGCAAGTTCCTAATTTATTAGGTAAAGAAAAGAAGGTTACCCCATCTAAAGTATTCATTGTCCATGGGCATGATGATGCATTGATAAATGAAGTAAAAGCTTTTTTATCAGCTCAATTAATTGAGCCAATAGTTCTCAGAGAACAGCACGATGCTAGCCTTACAATCATAGAAAAGTTAGAACGTTACACAAAAGATCCTTCTATTGGGTTTGGGATAGTTTTATACACACCTGATGATCAGGGAAAAGCTATTGGGGAGGATGAGTACAAATTAAGAGCTAGGCAAAATGTTGTTTTTGAGCATGGTTTATTAATAGGTTTATATACTCGTGAAAAAGTAATCTGCTTAGTAAAAAAGGAAGGTCATATTGAAATGCCAGGAGATGTAAATGGTGTCGTATATACAGACCATGGTTATAAAGACTGGCGTATGTCTGTGGCTCATATGCTAAGTGATGCTGGATATGATATTAACTATAGAAAAATTAATTGAAACATATAAAAAAGGAGCTTTCGCTCTTTTTTATATGTTTCAATTTGTACCTAAATCTAGGTTGCAATAAAAGATTTTGTATTAAGCCCGTGTGGCTTTCTTGTAAGCCACAGCAAAGTATCCTTGTGATATAATGCATATCGATATACAATATATTATATGAAGGGCATCTCAATTGATAAAAAGTTTTAAGTGCGAATATACGCGTCAATTATTTGAAACGGGTAAGAGTTCTAAATTTTCAGCTATTTTGAAAGTTGCTACCCGAAAATTGACGATGCTAGATGCAGCAGTAACTTTAGATTTTTTGAGATCTCCTCCAGGTAATCGATTAGAAAAATTAGAACGTGATCGTTTAGGGCAACACAGTATTCGTATTAATGATCAATGGCGAATCTGTTTTGTTTGGACGGATAATGGACCCAGTGAGGTTGAGATAGTCGATTACCATTAATTTTGAGAGGTATATGTATGATCCATCATAATGGTATGAGAGCTGTTCACCCAGGTGAAATTCTTAAAGAAGAGTACATGCTCCCACTAAATTTAAGCTCTACTGCTCTAGCTAGAAAGTTAGGTGTAACTGCAGCTCGAATTAACGATATTGTATTAGAACGTCGCGGTATTACTGCTGATACAGCTTTGCGATTAGCACGATTCTTTGGTGGAGATGCTGAAAGTTGGCTTAATTTACAACATCAATATGATTTGAAAATTGCCTATGAAAAAGCTGGTAAAACCATCGAACAGACTATTAGACCGTATGATGATTTATTGGCATTTGCATAACATTTTAATTGTATATGAAGTAGAAAAGCCTAAC
>NZ_VPEE01000125.1:0-1807 GCF_013417345.1 Acinetobacter sp. YH16032
CGACGAATCGAGCGAAAGCGAGATTCAATAGAGTTTGAGCGAAGCGAAAACCAAGGGCAATTTTTTATGTTTTGGGCTTTTAATTATTTTTAAGCTTTTAAATGCTTTTAGACATGCTCAAGTCTTTGTAAATAAAGGCTTCTAGATCTTATATGACTACGTTTACCTACCAATATGACTACGTTTACCTACCAATATGACTACGTTTACCTACCAATATGACTACGTTTACCTACCAATAATCTACATTATTTTTTTTGTAGATTTAACTACGTTTACCTTGCATTAATCTGCATATTTATTATTATAGATTTATATTCATAAGTAATAATGTAGACAAATAAAATGCGGGACTTAGTAGTTAAAGATAATGCCTTAATTAATGCGAGTTATAACTTAGACTTAGTAGAACAACGTTTGATCTTATTAGCTATTGTTGAAGCAAGAGATAGTGGTCGAGGCATTAATGCCAATGATCCATTAGAAGTCCATGCTGAGAGCTATGTAAATCAATTTAATGTTGCAAGACAAACAGCGTACCAAGCGTTAAAAGATGCTTGTAAAGATCTATTCGTACGCCAATTTAGCTATCAAGAAATCAATAAGAGAGGAAATGTAGAAAATGTTTTAAGCCGCTGGGTCAGCGAGATTAGATATATCGATGATGAAGCAACCGTGAAGTTAATATTTGCTCCTGCAATTGTCCCACTTATTACACGTTTAGAAGAGCAATTTACTAAATATGAGTTACAACAGATTAGTAATCTCAGCAGTGCTTATGCTGTGCGGTTATATGAATTATTAATTGCTTGGCGCAGTACGGGTCAAACTCCTATTATTGAACTAGCAGAGTTCAGACAAAAAATAGGCGTTCTTGATGATGAATATACAAGAATGGGAAATTTTAAAGATCGAGTATTAAATTTAGCTATTGCTCAAATTAATGAACATACGGATATTAACGTCCAATGTCAGCAACATAAAAAGGGACGTAATATTTCTGGTTTTTCATTCACCTTTAAACTGAAAAAAGTCGTTATAGCTCATACTAAAGAGCAAACTGCTCTTGAGATTTTCTCAAAATTTACCGATGCACAGTGTCATCTTTTTGCCAGTAAATTATCTGAGCTTCCAGATATGAATAAATATTCTCAAGGTACTGAAAGCTACTCACAATTTGCAGTTCGAATTTCTGAAATGCTACGAGATCCACAAAAATTTGAAGAACTACTCCCATATCTAAAGAAAGTAGGCTTTAATACAAAATAAACTTCATGTTCAGATTGGATGTTCACATAAACATCCTTGTACACGCACTGAGGGATTCCATTGAACACAACAAAATTTAGCGTTATGGACGCAAGTAAAGCCTTTAAAAAATCACGTACAACAATATACGAGGCTTTAAAAAGTGGTGAATTATCAAGAGATCATGATGGACTTATAGACTTGTCTGAACTTATCAGAGTTTATGGCAATCCAGTCGGTGTTCAGTCCAGTGCACGTACTGAACAAGTTCAAAAGGATGTACAAGTACACGTTCAATCTGAAGTTGAAAATGTATTAAAAGATCAGATTTCTTTACTCAAAAATCAGTTAGATTTAGCAAATCAAAGAGAAAAGTCTTTGATGCAACATATTGAAGATCTTACTCATAGAATTGAGTTTAAAGGCACCTTAGAACAGCCAAAACAAGAAAATATTAATAAACTAAATGAATCTACTAATTCGAATATAGCAACAGATCCTCGGCCACAGACTGAGTCAAACTATGACGGATTGACTACTCCAAAGAACAAACGGATCC
>NZ_VPEE01000126.1:0-1777 GCF_013417345.1 Acinetobacter sp. YH16032
CCAGATTTGTATAGCTAAAGTAATGAAAAAAAAGACTATTATGTAATTTAAATCTCTAGACTATTTTATAATAAATTATTTATCTAATAAATCGATCACTATCTTTGATGTTATCTGTTTTATATATTTTTGATTTTTTATATATTGTTCTTAAGCAAGGCAGAAAGTTAATGAAATCATTTATGACCTATCCAGCCGCGTGATTTAGAGTCTATTTTTATCTCAGCCAAACCTCGGCTGGGATTTTTTGCCTGAAATTTCGTATAAGAGATTTTATGTTAAATAAAAGGAAAAAGTGCTTTTAAAAGATTACAGACTAGTAACTAAATTAATTTGATCTAATATTTTTTTGCAGTTTTCAATAGATTCCTTAGCTGATATTTCTGTCACTTTATCCTCTAACTTATAATCTGCAATAATACGTAATTGATGGAAGCTAACTAGTCGATATGCTATAGCTTTCAATTGTTTATTTGCCGGACGTAATTCTATTAAAGTCTGCCGTAAGGATGCATGAGTTCCACCTTTATAGGCATTCACAGGAATGCCTAAGGAATTGGATTTTTCATTAAGTTTATGAAATGCACAGTAATAACTACGGCTTATTATCTGACGATAATCAATTTCTGAAATTGGAGTAATAGAAATGATTTTTTGTGCAAAATTTAAAAATTCTATGCTATCCACGACTATCCTAATTCATTGCTTTTAAAATTTTCAGCCGTAAATATTATAGGATATTTAATAAGCTCTTCATACTCATAACTATCTAATAAGTCTAAAAATTTATCATTCATACCATCATTTAACAGCATAACTGTTTCTAGATCCAAATCGGTATTGAATAGTATTGTAGAAATTTGACTATCATTCACTTCTATAAATCTATTAACTTGATTATTACAGTGTGTGAAGAAGACAGAAAAAGCTACTTTCAATACATCTCTATACAAATCGAGATTTAGATTTGTATTTTCTATAATTTCTTGACGCGTCTCATTTAAGCTTAATAATTCTTGTTCATAGAATTTTTTCTTATTGTCATCTAAAGACTTCATATTAGTTAGCCTTTGATCATTAATATAATAAATTTTACATAAATTAAAGAACGATTCAAAATATGATGGATTATTACTTAACTCAAAAGCTTTCCAATAGGAATCAATTGCTTCTGAGTACTTTCCAGCATGTCCTAAAACATTAGCTATGTTTGAGTAGATCATAGCCTGATAGCCACAATCTTTTGTAAGTAATAATATAGATTTAAATATATTTATAGCTTCATCATGCTTATTTTCATAAGCAGCTATTGTGCCTAAAATAGCTTTATATTTGCATATATCTATACTACGAACCTTTTCCGCATCTCTTTTCCATGATTGAATTTTAAAGACACTAGATGTTTTCCTAACATTAGAGAACATAGCATCAAAAATGCTTTTATCAATAGTTTGAGGAGATATCATAGTCGATTAGGAATTCCATTTTTAATGCGCGGGTATAGTACAATATTTTGCTTTACTGAGTTACTAATTTTAGGTGGGTCATAAATTTATACTTCAAAAATAAAGGATTAGATCGAAAAATACTATTTTTTTTACTAAATATCATCCATTTCTATACTAAACACTTGGTTGTCATTTTTCTACAATTAATAAAATACTGATTAGTTGAATTAATTTAGATAAGAAAAAACCCCGGCATCCTGCCGGGGTTTTTCGTATTGGTTCGTTCGGTATAACTCCTGTCGTACCTTACAGTCCTTGTGCTTATCTAT
>NZ_VPEE01000127.1:0-1764 GCF_013417345.1 Acinetobacter sp. YH16032
TCTCTATCTAAATATTTCCAATCACCGAACCAAGTTACACGTGCAGGCTTTCCAAAATAGTAAAATTCCCCGTTCGTTTCTCTTTCATTCAGATCATCAATATCTAAATAAGTACCATCGTAGTCATCATGTGCTAAATCCAGTCTTGTAATTTTTGCGCCTTGCGCCTTATTTAAGAATTGATATAACTTTTCTTGCCAGCCGTAGTCACCCATCAAGCAACCCTGACCAGATAACATCACAAGCATTGTGTTGTTTTGACCACCTATGCAGAGATCACCGACCACGACATCATCATGATTAATAATTTCATAACATTGTTCATAGAAGTTTTTGCCATTTTTTCTTTTTTTACCGACTTTAAATCCGAAAATTTGCTCTAACTTTTCCCCCATTGCTTCTATGCAGGCATCGTTAATAAATTCTTCTGAGAGTCCAATATAGTGATCCGAAAACGTGTAACGCTTTAAGGAGAATGAAATCCAATCTATAAACGCTATTTCATGTTCAGCAGGTGCAGACACCAGTAGGATTTTTGGATTGCCTTGATCATCAATAACCAACTTTACTTCGTTAGCCGCTTGCCAATCTTTTAGGACTTCGTTAGATGGAATTTGAGCCTTCGAGTTTTGCCACGTATTACTAACGTGGCACTCCCACGGGCTGACAGTGGGTAAAGTCCGATTTTTCAGGAAATCATTGGCGAATTTAGAATAGTTTTCAGGTGTAGCAGTTGTAAAAGGGGTATTTTCCCCATAAAATTTAGTCATGGACATTCCTTCTTAATGTTCATCAAGGGCTATGGTGTTGACGCACTGATAGCCCATTTTTATGCCTGCTGCTTTTGTGCCTGTCGATCTATTGCGTTCAGGTCTTTAACTTCACAGGACTTCGCTTGTTAGCTTCTTACGTGCAATAAACAATCTACACTAAACAAATAATATAAATCAAGGCTGTGTGGTGTGGGTGTGCGTACACGGTACGCCACACACCACACAACCTTCCCCTTCCATTCGGCTTCGCTGTACCTGTCATTAGGCGCAAATGCCTTCAAATTGGTAATCAGAGAGGAAAAGGCTAGTAACTCATAGTCCGTCAGTTCGATGGCACTCCGCCATCTCTGTTAAGCACTCATTGATTCAATGGTAAAGTGCGCCCTTAAAAATCACAAATCACAAATAGCCTAAGGAACACAAAAATCAGGATGCACCCTAGTCCAATCCTGTTTAGTCATATTAAATCGTTTTGGAACACTGAAATCATGTGCCAAAGCCTGTATACATGTTTCATCATCCCCGAACCATTGACGGAAGAACCCCAACCAACGCCCGAATTGATGGCGAAATATATCCACCCCTTTTTCTATACTTATTTTCAATGATCTTTTTACATATTCTATTTTTGATTGAACCTGATCATCGTATTTAAACAGGTCTTTAAAACACGGATACAGATTAATGAAGTAATCAGAGGGATTTATAATCGCATCAAAAGGGATAATTGTATGTTTTGCTTTTAACTCAACCTCAACCCTTAACCAGTCGCTATTTTTATCCCCTAATTGCTTTCCTTTTTCATAAGCCCTAAGCATTTTATCTGAAGTACGGCAACCGATCTGCAAAGTACGCCCTAGCTTATCTCTATCTAAATATTTCCAATCACCGAACCAAGTTACACGTGCAGGCTTTCCAAAATAGTAAAATTCCCCGTTCGTTTCTCTTTCATTCAGATCATCAATATCTAAATAAGTACCATCGTAGTCAT
>NZ_VPEE01000128.1:0-1762 GCF_013417345.1 Acinetobacter sp. YH16032
CCATTCCGAAATTATCTCAAATCTCGATGTCGAAATTGACCGTAGCCAACTTTGGAACTTGGCGGAAAAATCTGAAAACCGCAAAGATGCCCGAACCGCTAGAGAATGGGTCATTGCCCTACCTGATGAATTAGACGCAGATCAACGTAAGGACTTGGCAAAAGACTTTGCCAGGTCCTTAGTTGATCGCTATGGCGTGATTGCAGATTTAGCTATCCATGAACCCAGCAAAGGCGGAAATGATAAAAATCATCATGCCCATATCATGCTGACCACCCGAAAGGCTGAATTAGACCCTGAAAATAATCTGATTTTGACAACAAAGGCAGAGATTGAACTCAGCAACGCCAAAAGAAAGACCCTCAACATGGGTACAACCCAAGAGGACATTAAACAAATTCGGGCAATGTGGGCAGACTTAGCAAATCACGCTTTGGAACAAGCAGGACAACAGCAAAAAATTGACCACCGCAGCTATGCCGATCAGAACAACGGACTGCAAGCCACGATTCATGAAGGGACTTCGGTCACTCAATTACGCAGAAAAGGCATCGGCACCGAAATCAGCCGTTATAACGACAAGGTAAAACAGCACAACGCCCAATACCTGAATCAAAAAGAACAGCACAAAGAAACCACGCTACAGCGTGGCTTTAACCGTGTTGAGCAAGGCTTTGACCAATGGCAAAAAGACCAAGAAGCCAAACGCCTAGAGCTAGAACGCCAAGCGGAAAAACAGCGAGAAATGAAACGAGCCGAGCAAAAGGCATCACCTAATTTGAATACAGGCGGATGGTCACGATGAGCAACCAAAACGATGATTTAGACGACCAGTTATATATTTTATTGGCATCCATGAAGGAATACAGGGAAGCCATAGCAGACGATAACAAGCGATTAGAGGCGTTTTACAACAAAGTGGCTAGCGGGATATTAGAGCAGAGCAAAAAAAACCTAAATAACGCAAATCAGGAAGCTACACGCGCCCTTCAAGGACGTATTCAGGAACTAGACAAGGCTACTGATAAACTAAACTATAGATTTATTGCCTTGTTATGTGCAATTTTCCTCAGTCTGGTACTGGTTTTTCTTTCTTTCATATTTTTATTCATTCCAAGTTTTGATGAGATCAAAGAACGTCGTGCAGAAGCAGCTTGGCTAGAACAAAGATATAACCTAGATATTAAAAACTGTAATGGTAAATCCTGTGTCCGGATCATGAAAAATGACTGTCACGGACCAAACAAAGATTATTGCGTGATTGACCCTAAATAATGCTTTTTAAAGCGGAGCTGCAATCCAATAACCGTGGTTAGCGCAAACATCAGGAATAGGGTCAGTAATAGATCGAGGTTTCGTTGGGTACTGGCCTCCACCAAGTCTAATTTCATCACCTACAAAAACTTTATGATTATTAAATTTGTTGGTAATACTGATCCTACCGTCACTTGTATATTCTAACTCGCTGCTACTAGCCCAGATAATAAAAGGGCTGGTATCACTGTTTAGACGAATACAACCATGTGGATCTAAATGTAATTTGCCACCTGCAAGTGAAACCATATAAGTCTTCACTTCGGGACTTTGCTTGATAAAAAATACTGGTTTTACAGGTTCTATAATATTAGAAACTAAAGCAGGCTTTGCCATGCAGCCAGTAAGCACAGAAATAATGAAAAAACTTTGGGCTAAATTATATATTTTCATAGTCAACCAAGTTATGAGATGGGACAGTACTTTGCTTGGTTTCTTTCGTTATTCA
>NZ_VPEE01000129.1:0-1751 GCF_013417345.1 Acinetobacter sp. YH16032
CTATGAGGGATTGACGCATAACTATGAGGGATTGACGCATAACTATGAGGGATTGACGCATAACTATGAGGCGATATATTATTCTCATAATTAATAATAAGGAATACAAAAATGAGTAAGCTCTTAGTAGTCAAAGCAAATAATATTATTGAAGCTAGTTATCAACTGTCTTTGAATGAACAGCGCTTAATTTTGGCGGCTATAGCCTGTATACCCAAAGGCGAAGAAGTGACAGATAACACAGGTTATTGCGTCACAAGGGAATCATTTATTGAGTTAGGTGTTAACCCAAAAACAGCAAGCAGAGAAATTAGAGAAGCATGTGATCGACTTTTTAATAGAGTTATTACAATAACAACTGAAGCAGGGACATTTAAAACTCGATGGGTTCAAGACATCATGAAATACAATAGTGATTGGGCTTTGGCTAATCCTGAATTTATCCAAGAGGTGACAGGGAGCGATCCTTATGCAGAAGATTATATTTTGGCGGCAATAAGGTTTAGTAAGTCTGTATTACCCTTTATTAGTAACTTATCATCTAACTTCACACAATATTTTCTTCAAGACATAGCAGGAGTAAGTAGTGGGTATAGCGTTCGATTTTATGAATTAATGATGCAATTCAAGAGTACAGGTTATCGAAAAATAAGGCTTGATGACTTGCGCAATATGCTTGATCTGAATAATAAGTATCCATTAACGGCAGACTTAAAAAGATGGGTAATAGATACCGCAATTGATGAACTTAATGAAAAATCTCCCATTACAATCAAATATAAACTGTTAAAAACAGGGCGTAAGTTCACACACATAGAATTAAAATTTAAGCAAAAATTGTCACCTAAAAAAATAGAATCTCAGCGAGATCAAAAAACTATAGATATGTTCAGCAACTTATCTGACAGTCAAATTAAGACCTACAGTTCAGTATTATCTAAGGTTCATAGCATCTCTGACTTAGCCGACAATAAAGATTACCCAGCCTTTTCAATATGGATTGCCAATATTTTACGTGACCCTACATCCGTCCGAGAGGAAACCGCAAAGCGGATTTTTAAAGCATTGCGGACTGAAACAGACTTCAAAGACTAAGATTTTATATACATTACGTCATAGGGAATGCTGAGTACAGTTTACGGCAAGTCGGATATTTAGCTTGAATTTTATGTAAATAATATGCCTGATCTTTTTCAAGAAAGCCGTTCAATAAACCACTCTTATCAGTATAGAAACAACGTCCTTTTGCTCTATCCCATGCTAAAAAAGGAGTGGATGGCTTACTTATTGATATAACATCATTATTACAGTGAAGTAGTGCCAGTGAACTTACCTGATAATTTCTTGCTTGGTTACCATCTGGCGGATATGCTAAACCAATTATCAAATTTCCTTTTTTTATATTCTTAATTTTAAAATCGCCATTCCATTCATTTGGGCTAGAATATCTAAACCAAGCTATTAATGGGCGAAAAATAAAATTATGGTTAGAAAATTGAAATTTAGTCTGATTTTTATCTGATTCAAATGATTGAACCCTTGCTATAAATACCTCATTTGGTGAGTGTGGCATACATGCACTAAGATTTTGCGAACCCATGATTGTCGCTAAAATTCCACCCCATAAAATTAGTGTTTTTTGCATTATTTAGATATCTCAATATTTGGTAAGTCAAAAAGCTGTCTATCCCGATCTTCTGTTAAATACTCGTTGAGATCAGCGAGTATTTTTTCTTTATTGGATTCATTCT
>NZ_VPEE01000130.1:0-1686 GCF_013417345.1 Acinetobacter sp. YH16032
CCAAGCAGACGTGCACAGAAAACAGTAATCAAAGAACGAAATCTGAATCCTGTGCTTGACTTGGAAATGTCTGTATAGGACATTTCTATTTGGTTATTAGGTAGGACATTTCTACTTAGGAATAACAAAAAAAACCTGGGCACCAACCCAGGTCTAAAATTTAAAAAACAGATAAATATCAGTGCAATAAACTCATTTTTCTAATTTCGCATAAGGTGTATTATGTTAATTTTAGATTTACTAAAACTATTTTTTGAGAACTAGGCTGTTATGGGAACTGTAAAGCTCAAATCTTCTGATGAAGTTTTTCAATTAAAAATTAGTCTGCTAGGTAGTGATCCTGAAATCTGGAGAACTATTCAAATTTCATCGGCAGCTACTTTATCTAGGCTCCATAAGGCAATTCAATCTGCTTTTGATTGGGAAGATAGCCATTTACATGAATTCACGACTATTAAGCATGAAAAGATCAATAAAAGACAAAAATTGAAAGAAGTTCTACGTGTAGGTAAAAAAATTATATATACATATGATTTTGGCGATTGTTGGGAACATTTGATTACTGTAGAAAGCAGACAATCTCCTGATTTAAATAAAAAATATCCATGTTGTATAGATGGTCAAAATCATGCTCCATTTGAAGATATTGGAGGAATTTTTGGATATCTTGATATTTTAGATGCATTACAAGACCCCAAACATCCAAGATATGACGATTACATGCAAATTATCGAGGATGAAATAGGAGAGATAGAGTTTGATCCGACCTACTTTAATTCACATGATATTAAGTTTTAAACCTGATTTAACATAAGGGCTGTTATACGGAATTGCAACTAAATATAGTTGCAATTATTATTTAAAAGTAACTATACTTAGTTGCAATAGCAGTAGGGCTGAAGTATGGGTAAAACGGAAAAGTTACTGGAAAAATTTGGAAATTCAAAAAATACATTTCCGTATAAAGATTTAGTCGTTTTACTGAATCAGCTCGGCTATGAAAAATTTGAAATGGTAGGCTCTCGTGTCCGTTTTTTTAATACGAAAACTGAACACATGATTTTACTGCACAGGCCACACCCTGAAAATGAAATCAAAGGTGGGGCTTTGAAATCTGTAAAACAGGCACTCAAGCAGGAGGGATTTTTATGAGCTATTTAAAATACAAAGGTTATCTAGGTACAATTGAACCTGATCTTGAAACAGGTGAGTTATTTGGAAAGCTTGCATTTATCCGTGATCTCATCACTTATGAAGCAGAAACATTAAAAACTCTTGAACAAGCTTTTCAGGAATCTGTCGATGGATATTTAGAGTCTTGTGCTGAATTAGGTAAAAAACCCGATCAGCCATTCAAAGGTACATTTAATGTCCGTATTAGTCCTGAGTTACACCGTAAAGCTGTTTTAGCATCAAGTGATAATTCTCTTAATGCTTTTGTAAGCGATGCGATTCAAGAGAAATTAATGCGTTTAGGTGCTTAATTTATTGAAGCCTAGATTGACATCTAAAAATTGAAAAAAATTAGTAAAAAAGGGAGCTTACAGCTCCCTTTTTTGTGTTATTCCTAAGTAGAAATGTCCTACCTAATAACCAAATAGAAATGTCCTATACAGACATTTCCAAGTCAAGCACAGGATTCAGATTTCGTTCTTTGATTACTGTTTTCTGTGCACGTCTGCTTGG
>NZ_VPEE01000131.1:0-1667 GCF_013417345.1 Acinetobacter sp. YH16032
GTTCTCGTTCTTGGTGATTGTGTTCTCGGATCTTTTGGATCTCTGCGAGGTATTCAGGGGTCGCATTTTGGTTGCCGACACCCAGTTTAGGTTCTGGAAGGTACAAGGTGCCGTGGATCTGATTGTATTTTTCATAGCTATCTGCTGACACTTGGTTTTTGATGGTGATGTCTTGTCCATCTAGTCTGTAAGTGACAGTCGGGCAGTATTGAGCAAGGGCATCGTTGAGGTGATTTTCCCATTGTTTGCGGATATAGATCAGAAAAGCAGAATAGTCTTCATGGCCTTCTTGGAGTTGGATTTTCTTCGCACCGCCTTTGGAGGGGTCTTTTGCGTTATAGCGTTTGAAATACTGTTCGGCTGTTCGTTCAATACCGTCATCGGCTTTCAATGAGAACATCAGGTGACAGTGGGGTTGATCTTCGCCACTGATGCGCGATTTTACGTTGTGTATGGCGTAGGAGTGGGGGTAGTTCAAGGTTGCTATATGTTTGTCTAAAAACGTCTCTATGAGCGTTTTACGCTGTTCTGGCGTGAACTCGTTGGGGAGGGCAATTTCATACTCCATGTAGACTTTGGCATTGGCTCGTTCAAAACTGTCTGCTGCCTGCCAAAATTCAATCGGATCTTTCACCCAGGATGGCATGTTTCTGCCTGGTTCGATATGTTCTACGGTTTCGTTGCTGGTCTTGCGAATCCCTTCATATTGCATGAGTCGGCGGAGGTAGAGGTAGTGGCCAGTCGCATAGCCTTTATTTTTACTTTTGACGCTGAAATGATAGCTGGCCATGCTTACCTCTGTTGGGTTCTAGACCGGTTTTTATGCAGTGAAACGGAATGAAAACCGCCCGGATTTGGAATGCCTGGATGGCTGAAAAATCCGGTTGAAGGGGGTCAAGGGGGAAACGCCCCATTGCGTACTAGTTTCTTCGCGATAGCAAGAAACTGTCAAGTGCGAATTATTTAAAATAAAAATAAAAATTCTTTTCAAGAAATTTTATTTTTATTTTAAATAATTATTTTCAGACTGCCCGATTTAATTATGGTAAAACCATAATTAAATCGGTAGCAGTTCTGAAAATTTAGCGGCAGATGATGGAAATGGAAAAAGCAAAAAAGCGTGGTCGACCAGCTCAGTTACTTCAGAGAGCAGAGTTACATGCTTTCGTGGATTTTTTATTAGAGAACAATCGACGTACTGAATTACAGAATCAGGTCATTGATGCATTGGAGGCTGAAGACTTTAATTTTGAGATGTTGTCTGAAGCACAGAAAATATTAGTCAAAGAAGCATTAAAACCTTACAGAGAGCATCTGAAGCTTCAGCTGCTGTTTGATGAGCTGTCTAAAAATCCTAGACAGACTGAATATGAAGCTAAATTTATAGAGCTTTTTCAGGCATACCAGGACAATCAATTGGGTGTTGCTGAACTAAATATTCTGAAGATGATGTGTACCCGATATCTGAATTTCAAAGCTCAAAAACTGCAATATGCTGATTTGGAGCTGTACTTGAGTCAGATCCAGAAAAAAGATGCAGGAAAAAAACGTAAAGCCGAAAATCAACGTAAGTTTTAAGTGGGTGGTGGAGTTTTAAGTGCTTATAAAGTCAAAAATGATGATGCGTTGGATACCGAAAAACTTTTAAAGCAGGTGCAGATTGATCG
>NZ_VPEE01000132.1:0-1658 GCF_013417345.1 Acinetobacter sp. YH16032
TTTCTGAATCTGAATAACTTCTCAAAATATCAAAAGGGGTGCGGGAATTTTCTTTTCCTTTTTTGATATGACCCTTAGTCATCTCATGCTCTAAGCCCCATTTTGCAACATAACTACCTGCTTCATTTCCGCCTTGTAAATCTAATCCGTGTTTTTCACTTGGAGTATCTAATCCTGATTTCTCACAGCAATCTTTCCAGATGTTGTACATATCCTGCTTAATACCTGGTAATGATTCTTTGCCTAAAGAGTAAGGAACAAATAATAAAACGTGATAATGGGGATGGAATCCATTTGCACCGTGGGTAATTTCAAAGCATGAGATATAGTGTTTTATTTGCCAACGCTCAAACATATCTTTAGATGCACGGACACCCTTAAAGAATTTTGAGTATGCTTTTTTCAGGTCTTTTTTTAGTTGTTTGATGTCAGTATCTGAATAATGAGGAACAGTAAGGGTAAGAAGTAATACAGATCCGCCTTGTTTCTGCCACCAATCCATAGCATCTTTGACTTCACATTTACGGTGTTCGGAAATAATTGCAGCACAAACAGGACAGCCCCATGCATTTGCACAGCGCATGACGTTCGTATAATTGGCTTTATTACGAAATTTATTAAATGTGACCCCTACACCATCATTTTTATCTACAGGATTATAGAAACAGTGTTGGGTACGTTCCCCATTAAGTATTTTTCGAGCTGAATCTAGTAATTTAAACCGTTCTTTGCTTGCCTGAAAGCCTTGCTGTGTGCGGATGGCGGAGTTATCCGTAGTATTACCAAGGGGCTTCCCATTTTCATCGACAGCCCATGTTTTTTTACCGTCTGTCACAAGTCTACAAGTCGGCAGTGTATCAGCGGTCGCAATCGTTGTCGTCCCTCCGCCTCTCACTCCCGCTTCTACTCTTTGACTTTCATTTTTGTTACCGTACAATAGTATTGCTCCTATTCATTTAGGTAGCTCCTAAAATGTTGCCGTACAACTACAGGATTCCAAAGCCTTGAGAATTGCCGTTCTCAGGGCTTTTCTGTTATTTGAGGTTCTTAACCTCAGTAGCAATCTGTCCTAGCTTTTGGTTACCATCAAGCAAAAGATCACCTGCAAATTTTTGAACAATGCTCAAGGCATTTTCTTTGTTATCTCTAATCTGCTCTAAGGCTTCTATAGTTTGCTCAAGCACTGGAACATATTGTTCTAACATCTCTAAAATAATCTTTGTCTTAGGTTGTCCTGTTAAGTCAGAAATCTTATCTAAAACTTCTTCCATCTCAGGAGGAACACTCAAAGCAATGCGTTTTCTGGTCATTCTTAAATTCCTGTTACCTATGGCAACAATATTACATCTATTCAAAAAATAAGCAAATATTTTCTTGTCGGCATAGCCGAAAAACTCCCGATCTTGGTTCAGATGAAAGCTGTAATCAAAGAAAGGAATATTTTGTAATTCTTGTTGTGTCAGTTCGCTCGTAGACACTCGCTCTGTAAAATAAAGCATAAAAAAACGCCCAAGATATTTATCTCAGGCGTTAATAAAATTCGGAAGAAGATTTATAAGGTTGTATAAATCTTCACAATATCTAACTTAACCTAACTGTTAGACAGCGTTAACTTATTTTCACTTAGTGAAACAGAGGATAACGACTAGACCAGCAGT
>NZ_VPEE01000015.1:0-74359 GCF_013417345.1 Acinetobacter sp. YH16032
ATAATCTCTTAATGATCTTCTTAATGCTTCGTCAGCATCAAGCTAGGTCGGCTATATTACCCTTTCTTTTCAGAAAGTCAACTAGCAATGTTAATTTATTTTCCAACTCATTCTCAAAACTTAGATCTAACCTATTCAGCTAAATCTTTGTTTTTCAACAAGTTTTAATCAACATCACCGCCGATGGATGTGCATTCTACAGCATTCCTCCCCCAATGCAACCTCTTTTTTAAAATTTAATTATATTTTCTTAACAAGTGATTATATTTTCTACAAAATCACTCTTTTTTCACGGTTAATTCACATTTTTTGTGCAAATATACTTTAGTAAACTGCTTTCAACTCTCGCTATAATGGCGTTATTCTGTTCGTACTTACTATTTATTTAATAAGACTAATATTCAGCTTTTATTCTAGGATGTTTTTATGCAGTACTCTCAACTTATTTGGGTCAGTATGTTAAGTATTGGTTTAGCAGCACCCGCTTACGCCAAACAACCTGAGATTGCAGGCAATAAAATTGCTGACGATACTGCATTATCAACATCTGATAAGTTGTCTACCTCAAATGATAATAACCAGCCTTTAAACAACGATATTGCTAAGGCTTCACAACCAGCTTTAGAAAATTCAGTTAACACCAATGGATCTATCAAAGATTTAAAAAATTTAAAAATTGATAATTTCAAAGTCAATGCAACAGCAGCATTACCTGAAAATGAAAAAGATCCACTTCAACCTTTAAACAGACAAATCTACGCATTTAATGATGTTGTCGATCAAAATGTCTTGCGCCCTATAGCCGTGCAGTACGCTGATAAAGTTCCAGAACAAGTTAGAGATTCATTACGTGGCTTCCGAGACAATTTGGGTGAGCCATGGAATGCTGTAAATCAGGTTGCTCAAGGTCGCTTTAAACGTGCCGCACAAACGTTTGGTCGTTTTACATTAAATACAATTACAACGCTTGGTTTCGCTGATCCTGCACGTCGCTTATCTCTGCCAATGGAAGATGAGGATTTTGGAACTACTCTAGGCTATTACGGTGTCCCTTCTGGTCCTTACCTCGTTCTTCCTTTTATGGGACCAAGCACCTTCCGTGATACTGTTGGTCGCGTAGTAGATAGTCAGGCACGCCCTCAAAAATATTTACTCGATGGTCATGATCGCATCTATTATAGTGACTGGGCACTTAGCGCATTAGATACACGTGCTCAACTTTTAGAGATTGAACAAGTCTTGCAAGGTGACAAGTATGCAGCAATGCGTGATGCCTACTTACAACGAAAAAACTATGTTATTGCTGAAAAACGCGGTTTAGAAACGGGTTCTGGACTATTTATTGAAGATGATTTTTCAGATGATGAGTCCTTCATGGATGAATCTATCGAATCTGAATAAAAGCCATATGTAAGTTAAAGTCTAAATCTTTTGTTTTTAGACTTTAACTTGGCGTTCGATATAAGTTCGTCTAAGATAGTTTTATAAATAAAGCATTTAGGATTGATTCTTTCATCTATGTATTTCATTCAACCCACTCGTGACATCCATCTTCTAGATAGCGTTCTAGAGGCTCTGCCGAGTTTACAAATGATTCATATAGATGATCTTCATCTTTACGATTCAACCATCATTGCCATTAGTGATGTTAATGATTTTCTGCAATATAAATGGACTCTCCCTACGATCGTGATAGGTCATGCAGATGAGGGACTTCAACTCTCGCAAGCATGGGAACTTGGCGCACTCGCTGGCTGGATTTGGGACCGTCTTCCAAAAGATCTCGCAAAATCGATTGCTAAAATTGAAGCAAAATACAAACGCAATCAGGACAGCCGCGACCTGCCCTCTGCAGCTGAATTACAAAAAAAACTATTACCCAACCCAATCGACCTACTTAATTATAAAGTCGAGACTTTATTTCAACCGTCAGCTTACTTATCTGGTGATTGGTATGATTATTGGAAACTCAGTGATCGTGAAATCTTATTTTATCTCGCGGATGTTTCTGGACATGGTGTAACAAGCTCACTTCTTACCTCTTGGATGGCTGCATTTCACGGTAGATCGAAAACCCCACGAGAACTCCTCAAAAAACTTAATGGCATGCTTTTACAAGAGAACATCGAAAAGCATATTACAATGATTGCAGGCACATTGAATCTAGAGACCCACCAGCTTAAGTGGTCAAGCGCAGGGCATTACCCTCCAGCAATTATCTTTGAACCTAATCAGGATGCTCGCATCCTCAACACCAGCAGCTTTCCCTTAGGTCTTACTGAAGATCTCGAAATTGAAGAGTTTGAATGTACGTTGAATCGTGGAGCTCGTTTTATTATTTGCTCAGATGGTGCACTTGAACCTTTTGATGGTGGATTGAATGAACAATTTACACAATTGGTCTATCACTTGCAAAATCAATCATTCGAAGTTCCTGAACATGTTGCAGATGATATTGCAATACTCAGCTTCCAACGTCTAAATTAAGTTAATAATCAATAGTGTAGCTGTTTATAAATCGATCTACGACTGAAGACTACTTGAGTATCGACTTGCGCTATGTGATAATTTTAGCATCCTTTCTGCAAATGGCATTTATATGTCAACAGGTCATGTTGAATATGCAAGCTTGGATGGTACGCACATTTTCAAACTCATTGGAGAAGTGCGCGCTCAATCTTGTATAAGCCTTGATAAATTATTATCTCGGATTGAACAACAACAAAACGTCGTAGGCGCAATTGTTGATTTAACCCAAACTACATTCATAGACAGTACTGTGCTTGGAATCCTCGCAAAACTAGGATTAAAGCTCAAACAAGTGCATCAAGTTCAAGCTGTTATGTTATCTACTAACCCAGATATCACTACACTTGCGAACAGTATGGGTCTTGGTCAGGTTTTCGTAATTTTAAACTATTGCGGAGATCCGAATGTGTGCACGCGCGCTTTATTGGACGAACACATCACACATAATGCAATGCTTTCAACTGTATTAGATGCTCATCGTACATTAATGAAATTAAATGCTGATAACCAAAATATGTTCGAGCCTTTGGTTAAACAATTAGAACAACAACAAGATACCATCGATCACAGCATCTGATATTCTCTTAAGCATACTGAGCGCTTAAGGAGAACCTCATGACAACCTTACTTTCTGTCACCCAAATGAACTCCCAAAATGATATTGAAAATAACTTTCAAGTCATTGAATCATTGTTAGCAAAAAGTAAGAATCAAGGGGCCTCCTTGATCGTTTTCCCGGAGAATTTCGTTTGTTTTGCGGCAGGCAAACAGCGTGAGACTGCTGAACGATTTGAAGAAATACAATCTCGTTTAGAACAACTTGCTCATCAATATCAAATGTGGATTGTTGCTGGGACACTCCCCTGTCCTTTTCGCCCAGACGGCACCATTGTGCCAGATGGTCGTGTCAGAACAACTAGTCTTTGTATTAGCCCTGAAAAGACAGAAGCACGTTATGACAAGATTCATTTATTCGATGTTCAAGTCGGTGATGCGGTAGGTGGATATCAAGAATCTAAGTTTTTTGAACCAGGTGATCAAACCGTCATTGCTAAAACTCCATTTGGCAATATTGGTTTAATGGTCTGCTATGACCTTCGTTTTCCTGAACTTGCTTTAAAGCTGCGCGTACAAGGCGCAAATATTTTAACAGCACCTTCTGCTTTTACTTACACGACAGGTCAAATGCACTGGCAATTACTTTTACAAGCTCGTGCCATGGACAGTCAATGCCAAGTTTTAGGCTCAGCTCAACAAGGGTGGCACGGTGAAAAAAGACAAACCTGGGGTCACTCTGGTGCTGCGAATTCTCGTGGTCAATTTTTAGATATCACCTCTGAAGAAGGTGCTCAAATGATTACAGTTCCTTTTGACATCGATGAACAGAAAAAAATTAGAGAATCGATGCCATTAATTCAGCATCGTAAACTTATTCAGCTTTGACCTGCTCACACATAAAAATTGAATACCAAGCTTTACAAAATTACCGATTATCATTCCTTTTAAATCAGAGAGTATAGATATTCACCTATACTCTATCTGGAAGGAATCATGTCATTAGAAAAAGTTGTTTATACCGCACATGCAAAAGCTACTGGTGGGCGTGATGGTCGTGCTACATCATCAGATCAAATTTTAGATGTTCAGCTCGCTGTACCAAAAGAAATGGGTGGTCCCGGTGGTGGAACAAATCCAGAGCAATTATTTGCTGCTGGTTATTCTGCATGTTTCTTAGGTGCGATGAAATTTGTTGCCAACCGCGATAAATTGAAAATCACACCAGAAGCTTATATTGAAGGCGAAGTGAGTATTGGTCCTATTCCAACTGGTTTTGGAATAGCAGCCACTTTAAATATTCATCTGGAAGGCTTGGATAAAGAGGAAGCTCAAAAGCTGGTAGATGCTGCTCATATCGTTTGCCCATATTCAAATGCAACACGTGGCAATATTGATGTGACCTTGAATGTGATTGTTTGATCCAGTTGTTTCAATCCTAAAAATCACGCTGATATGCATATGCATCTCAGCTTTTTTGTGGTTATAAGTTAATTTCAACTTAGAAAAAGAAATTTTATATTAGGTGGGATCAAGTAGATTTATGTGTATCTAAAGGAATAATGACTCTTTGCCTCAGCTTGCAGTAATCAGTCCTGCAGCTTAATTTAAAGAAAAATAGTGATTTGGAGATACCTCCACTAACTAGTTCAGTATCTCCAAAATTTCCGTCTTCAACTATATCAATTCAAAAGTACATATGTCTTTTTGACTATTACTCTTTTAATCTAGCAAGTAAACTATTTAAAAAGTATTGCTAAGTCAATTAAGGCGGGCGTTGTAATTGAGCCGATCATTGACTTCATAACACTAGGCGTCCCATTAACGGAAATAGCTGGACGTGCACGAGGAGTTGTAAGTGCTGTATCGCTATTTAGATCTATACGGTATAGGATAGAAGCACCATTATTGTTGCTTATTGCCGCTAGAGCTAATCCATTATCACCACCAGCAATATCGAAACCATCATTCAAGCTTAAGTTCACGCCAAGACTACCTAATCTCACCAATGTTCCATCATTGGGTGGAACTTGCTTCGTCAGTAACTGATTGGCCTGATCTAGATTAAATAATTCGGTGCTAAGAGCTGAAATAGGTGTTTTAAAACTGTTGGTATATGCCGCAGCGCTAATCACTGCATTTGTGATCCCATTAATTTTGCCATCTTGAATGGTTTCACCCGTATCGACATTGATTCGCAGATTTTGCCCTGAATTACTGATGACTCTTAAACGGTCAGCCGTTGGATTGAAGTCAACAGCAAACTGTGTGCCGTCTAGAGTACTAAAGTTACTACCCGTGCCTGCTTTAAGTGCAGTCACAAGTGTTGCAGCACCAGAATTTGGGTTAATGGTATACAAGTTTGCTTGATTAGTTAAACCATATAGTGTATCGGTTTTATCAGTAGCAGTACGTAATCTAAAATCAATACCTACGAATTTTTCATTGACCAATACGCCTGTAATTTTTTGTTCGGCCGTATCATTTGGACTATTGATTTCAAATCTAATTAAAGAATTATTATTGGTCAACCCAATTCCTTTTGAAGTGGTTTCTTCTGCTCGATTAAGCGCAATCCCACGAATGGAGGTTTGACGATATTCGTTAGGCAAGTCGCTTGTCTCAAAAATAGCGTTATTGGTCGTTCCGACTTGAGCAAGATTAACTTGAAATAGTTTATATGCACCCGAGACTTTTAATGCAGCAAAACCAATATTATTTATTGGGTCTATATCAAAACCACCGTTATTCGATACATCCTGACCTAAGGGTGCAGAGATACCTAATGTTCCGGCATTTGCATTTTGCAGATAAATGCGATCTGTCGAAGATTCGATACTGTATAATTTTGTACTTGCCGTTCCAGCAAAAGCATTGGTATAAGCTGCGGCACTTACTTCGGTTGTAGCATCACCAACCCGACTAATTTCTCCATCGGTGATGGTGAGACCTGTATCAACATTAACTCTTAGGTTTTGACCATCTTGACCAATAATTCTTAGACGATCCGCAGCAGGGTTGAAATTCACGCTAAGCGCATCAGGATTGGAAGTAATTTTACTAAAAGCTGCATTACCATCTGTCGTATCTGCTGGATCAGCTGTCATTTTAATAACGAATTTTGCTACTCCAGAACTTGGATTTAACGTGTAAATATTACCCAACAAACCTACTGCATATAACTTTCCATCACTTGGACGATGGTCCATTCCAACCAGTTGATCCCCAGAAACTAAACCTGAAATTTTAATATTTGAAATCAGCGAACTAGGTTGGTCATGATTGAGTGAGCTAATCATACCGTCACTGGTCAGTAGCAAGAGATTACCAGTAGCATTTGTTGGAGGAATAGGCTCAGATGAATTTGAATCATTACATCCAACTAATCCGATACCACCGAGTACGGTGAGGGTGCAGATGAGTGTTTTGAGTTCCATGTATAATTTTCCTTAATTACTGATATTTGATTTTGAAGAACTTCTGATTACACGGTTCAATATGTAAAACAACTCAGCTTTGCTGAGAAACACGTCGAGGTATCTTTAGACTTGGAAAGGATCATTCTCTATAGTTAAGCATGTAGAATACATAGAAATGTAGATCTTCAAGTTCAATGTCTGTCGCATGTTAATTAACCATATGTTTTTATTATTTTTTAGTAAATATATGTTTTATAGCTATTGTTTTGTATTGTTAGATCTATTTGGTAATACTTCACAGATTTTTCACATTATGTATGAAACCAAATGCAAAATTAAATTATCACATTGCAAAATCTAAATATTACATAATCTTTAATTTTGTAAAATAATTTTAGTGAGATGTCTTACAGTAATGGCGTTTTGACATAAGATAATTCATAAATATTCCTATAATTGACCTTATAAACCTTATTCAAAATTATTTTTATTTATTAATGTAATTCATTACCTTATGCGAATGCGAAATGCCCAACTATTATAATTGGGCTCTTTTGTTGAATCCTCAGCTTTCGAGCTTAATTTCAAATCAGCGCTTCTTCGTTTTATCGAGAATTATTAAATAATCTCTGAATCACTCCGCCGCTTCATTTGTTACTCGAAGTACTTCCTCTAATGTACTCTTACCTTCAAGCACCTTTCGTAACCCATCATCACGTATCGAACCTGACTGCTGACGAGCATAGTTTTCAACTTCAAACTCTGCAGCATTCCCATGAATCAGACGGCGCATTCCATCATCAACAGGGACGATTTCATAAATGGCGGTACGACCACTAAAACCTGTATGCGCACAATGTTCACATCCCTCTGGTTGAGGCAGATTGAGTGCAGTACCATCATGGACATTCTTAAAAATTTCTTTTTCAAAATCATCCGCGGCACGCCAACTATGACAATGCGAACACAAAGTACGAACCAATCGTTGCGCAATCACACCAATTAAAGAACTCGATAGAAGGAATGGCTCAATTCCCATGTCTTTTAAACGCGTCACTGCACCAATCGCAGTATTGGTATGCAACGTCGACAATACCAAGTGACCCGTCAAGGATGCTTGCACAGCAATTTCTGCAGTTTCTAAATCTCGGATCTCCCCCACCATTACCACATCTGGATCTTGACGAAGCATCGCTTTCAATGCACGCGCAAATGTCATATCCACTTTAGTGTTAACCTGAGTTTGTCCAATACCTTCAAGTTGATATTCAATTGGATCTTCCGCGGTCAAAATATTCTTAGATCCGTCATTTAAATCCGAGAGTGCAGCATAAAGTGTCGTCGTTTTACCAGAACCTGTCGGTCCGGTCACGAGAATGATACCGTGAGGACGATGCACTAATTGGGTTAATCGCTCGTAATCATCTTTCATCAGACCCAAATGAGTCATATTTAAACGACCTGCTTGCTTGTCTAAAAGACGCATTACTACGCGCTCACCATGTGAAGAGGGTAAAGTCGAAACACGGACATCCACCTCACGACCTGCCAGTCGTAAAGAGATACGACCATCCTGAGGAATTCGCTTTTCAGCAATATCAAGTTTTGCCATTACTTTAATACGTGAAACTAACAATGGGGCAAGTTCACGACGTGGTTGCACGATTTCTCGAAGTTGCCCATCAACACGTAAACGAACCGATAACTTTTTTTCAAAAGCTTCAATATGTATATCTGATGCACTCACTCGAATGGCTTCGGACAATAATGCGTTAATCAATCTAACAATCGGAGCATCATCTTCCTGATCCATTAGATCTTCTGCTTCAGGTACTTGATCAGCTAAACTTAACAAGTCAGGATGATCTTCTAAACCAGCAGCCACTTGCTGAGACTCGCCTGTTTCACCAGCATAACTTGAACTGAGTAACTGACTAAAATCTTGTTCAGTCGCCAATTGATATTGGGCTGTACGCCCCACGTAACGGCGTGCTTCTTGCAAAGCAACCAAAGCAGTATCTTGGCGACGGACAATAAAAACTTGATCCCCTTCATAACGCAACAAAACGCCATGCTTTTTTGCAAAACTATACGGTATTTGTATTTGTTTAAGTACTTGCATAAGGGATGATAATCATGATTAAAATTACCTCGAGTGTACTCTAAGCATTTGACAGCGTGAAGACAGTTTTTTAATGAATTTATTTAAGGATATTCCCTATTGTCACTAGATCAGAAACTTGAGCAAAACCCTTCGACTTTAAGATGGTGGGGTGAGCAGCATTTTGAACTCAATCAAGTGCGTGCTTGGCAATTTGGTTCATTGCTCTTTCGACTCACTCGTGGCTTACAAGAATGGCGCATGGAGTACTACCGTCCTCAAATTCAATACGACTACGAACAAAAGTGGCAGGAAATGGATGACCCCCATTTTTCATTTCCTCGTCCAGTACATGTTGAACGTTACATGTTCAGGGAAACTCACCCTAAAATTCAATTGATACCACGTCTTGCAGATCGATCTGTGGTGATCCGTCCTGTAGACCCAATTTACATTCCTGCTGGTCAACGTGGCACGCTTTATATTAGTACTCCTCTGTGGCTTTCAGGTTATGTCGAAAGTCAAAAGACCCCATTATTCGATATACCGGTCATTATGCCTAAAGATACATGGTTCGGTCCGGATCAACGCAGTGGTGAAATGTGTTACGCCACTTCAGTTGATGGTCGAACAGAACTCAAACAACTTCGTCCACGTGCATTTCGTGCAGTCACTCCAATTGACTTTCACAATGTCAGTGGACATCAACTCCGTTTCGATCGAATGAATGTACCTGTTCCTGCCCTGCCTTTGTTTTATAGTGAAAGTACAGAGCGATTATGGACGTCACAAATTAAAGTCATTCACGAAGGGATGGATCGACCAGCACGTATTCGTATTGAAAATCGCACCCCACCATTGGCTGGTGATGTAATTTATGTCAATCCAGCACGTGCCCCAGGTAGTACTTTATTTAACATGTTTGATTCATTCTTCTAAGGGGGGCATATGGCAGATAGTCTTACCGGCACCATTGCTGATAGCCTCAAAAGTATATTTACCAATATCAATACGGATCGCCTAACTGAAATTATTATTGCGATTGTGCTTTGCTTTATTGGATTCCTTTTTGCTCGAGTCGTTTCCAATACTTTTGTGAGAACGATCGGCGCCAAATTTAATGCTCATCAGCGTTTGGTATGGCGGCGCGGTATTTTTTATTTTATTTTCCTCATCTTTGTGATGGCGAGTTTAAAAGAAGCAGGTTTTAAATTAAGTGTATTTCTAGGTGCCGCTGGTATTTTGACCGTAGCGCTGGGTTTTGCATCTCAAACCTCTGCGACGAACTTGATCAGCGGTTTATTCTTGATTGGTGAAGGTTCTTTTGAAATTGGTGACACCATTCAAATTACGTTAATTCGTGGACATACCATCGAAGGTGAAGTGATCTCGATTGATTTACTGTCTGTCAAATTACTGACTCAAGATAATGTCTATGTCCGTTTACCTAATGAGCAATTAATTCGTGCTCCCGTACACAACCTTTCTAAATTCCCGATACGGCGCATTCCTATTACACTTGCAATCAACTTTCATGAAGACATCATTAAAGTACGAGAAGTTTTATTAAAGGTGGCAAACAGCTATCCTTTGGTGTTAGCAGATCCTAAACCTGCTGTGACGGTAACCGCATTCCGTGAATCTTCAATCGAATTGTTATTCGCCATTTGGTGCCAACAGGAAAACTTTTTGAAAGTGCGTGATGAAATGCAAGAACGCATTCGAAATGGTTTTGTTGATCACCATATTGAAATTCCTGTACCTAAAATGGGCTTTGTTGATCGCCCTCCACAACCCTCGTTGACAGATGAGGAAATAGACCAATACGCCAATGATAAGGAAATCAAAAGAGAGCCTAAATTATAATGAATTAAGGTTAATGCTTGATCTCAGGATCAAGCATTAGTCTCTTCTACTCGTTTTTGCTCTGGCGCTGGAGCGATGTACGCAATAATCAACATTAATCCTCCCGCGCCTAAAAATGATAAAACTCGACTTAGAGTGCCGATATGGGATAAATCTAACAACACCAACTTAAAAGTCACGATCGCCAAAATACTTGCACCAAACATCCATACCACTCGATTATGGATGATAGCGGCATATTTCATCACAATGAATGCCATGACCACCCACAATAATGTCAACGCCAATTGCACGGCAGAATCTTGCCAAATGATCCACTGGTTATAAGGTGTAGCAAAATAAAAATGTAAGGCTCTAAGAAGTACATAACTACTTACCCATAGCACAGCGAGTAAGATCAAGAATGCGCCAAGTGTTCGCTCTAGCCCCATTCTGATTTGACTGCGAAGCACCTGAATAAGCACCCACAAACCAGTCAGACTGACGAAATCAATAGGGTTTAAGATTGGGATAAAATATTTCCAAAAGGGTTCTACCACCCAAATTTGTGAGCTGACAATCCAGCACAACAATAAAATGAGGCTGGTCTTTGTTAACCAAAGCTTATTCAAGTCTGTTGTTTTAGAAACACTATAGCCATAAAGTATCAACGGTAAAAGAACAGCTCCCATCATAGGTGACATTGAAACTACACCCACACTGGCACAAGCTAAAGAAGCGAGTCCACCAAAGGCGATCCATTCATTTTCGTACTGAGCATTTGAAATTGGTTTTAACCACAGATAGCTCAGGCCCAAGCAAGCCAAGATAAACAAGCCTTGCTCACCAAATGACTGCCAGACGATGACTCCTTGAGTGTATTGATCGATCAGCATAATAGCTGCGAACACTACAATAGGAATCAGCCCCAACCATTTTGGTAATAACCATGACCATGAGACTACTTGGCGCGGTTGCAACACAAAATTGGCAGCAAAATAAATCGCAGTTGTGAATGCAAGTGTGTAGATTAATCTCATCGGTTCACTAAAACTTTCCACACCTTGATAAAGCAGTAAAAGACTCGCAAAAAAAGAAAAAATAGACAGGAAAATTTTATCTGACAGTGTCAGCTGTTTTTGATAACGCATCACAACATTGGAGACCACAATCGCAAGGATATAACTTAGACCTAGTAACCATGGGATGATATTTGGAATTGATGCTAACTCGATCAAATAGTATAAATACGAAAAAAATCCAACTGCTAACAACGCATAACCTAATGTTCGCCCTACCCTAAACTCACGATGCAAGCCCCACATTAAAATAAGAAGTCCTTCAAAAATCCACCCGATCACACTCCATACTTGTGGGATCAAGATCGGCGGGATAAAACTTAGAAAAATAAAACCTAACATTAAATAATTTTGTTTAATCGCCGTATCAAATTTCGCGTGCTGCACAACTTTAAAAATCGCAAAGTGAGTCAATGCAAAACCCAAACACAAGGCAATTTGAACCGATTTTTGATCTAAATACATGAGATGTAAAAATGCGTATGCGACCAAGGGACTGACATAAATCAATGCGGAGTCAATAATACGCTGACCTAAATGAGCTTGATTTTGATGTGTAGCGAGCTGGTTAAATCTGAAACCCAACCAAATAAATACACTCGCATGTGCAATAACTAGACAGGATAAAACGAATCTCTCTGCAACACCGCCATTCAAAAAGGCATAACCACCACCGATAACAACAATGAGCAGCAACGCTATTTGAGTGAGTATTTTCCATGGATGTAATGTACAAATTACACCTACAACACAATTGACCGCTAGATAATAAGACAGTAATTGAGCTGAGGAAAAATCTGCATGAGGTAATGTGAACGGTGCAATATAAGCAACCAAAACTCCCATCAGGGAAAGCTCCACTGACCGCTGTTTTAAAATCAGTATGACCAACGACAGCATGCTCAAGCTGTAAAGCGTAATCGTATTAATGAGATTTAACAGATCATAGTGATAAGCAAATAGAATACTTAATAACAATCCCGCAAAACCCAGTCCTTGTAAAGCAAGACCAAAGCCGCGGTTTTTTTTCTGTATATGATAACCAAAGGCAACACATATGATCGCGATGACAGCAACAGCCAAAAGTTTGATTGAAAGACTTAAGGTCCAATGTTCAACCATATATCTCAATAATAAGACGACCCCAATCACCAGGACAGTAATCGCAACTTTCAGGACAGGATTCCCATGAAAGATCCATCGTCTGATTTGCGCCCCAAAACCCAAATCATTCTGCTGATTTATCTGGATTCCCTCTAAACCTTGTAAAATACTTGGGGTACTCGTCTGATCGTCTCGATCTAGTTTTATTAGCTTTTCCTGCAAAGCACCGATTTGAATTAATCGACCCTCAAGTTGTCGCAACCAGTTTAGAAAAAAATAAATCCAGAATGTTAAACCTAATCCAACCAACCATGTCCAATCGAACAAACTACCAATTAGTGCAAAAAATGATGAAATATATAAGGGCAATCGTGATGTATTCTGCTTCGAATAATGAGTCTGTTGCTCAATGTTGGTAAGCGGTTTTTCAATATGATGGGCATATTGCATAACACTTATGAGGAATGCAGCAACACATAAAAACGTAATGATCGGCAACGCTAGAACCCAAGCACTGATCGCTACTATGATGAGTAGCATCAACCAAATCATTTTTAGTTCACTATGTTGCTTCAGCATACACATCATTCCTTTTTTAGCTAGATTGATGATACCTCAGCAAGAATTGGCATTTTGCGTTTTTCATCGCATATTCTGTACACTTGATTGCAAATCTTGTATCAGCGCAACTGCTGAAAATCACGTACAATGAAAAAGTTAATTGGATTAGGAACGTTTCAATGCCACCATTTGTCTTGGTCGATGGGTCATATTTTTTATTTCGTGCTTATCACGCACTACCACCGCTAACGACGTCAACAGGTTTACAAACCAACGCAATTCGCGGAGCTATTTCTGCTATCCAAAAGTTAATGCGTCGTGTTCAACCTACACACATGGCTGTCATTTTTGACACACCTGAACCAACTTTCCGTCATCAACTTTCCCCAATCTATAAAGGGGATCGACCGAGCATGCCTGACGAACTCGCTCAACAAATTCCATATTTACATAATTTAATACGCGCTTTAGGTATCCCACTCCATGCCATTCCAGGCGCGGAAGCCGATGATATCATCGGTACGCTGGCAAAACGTGCAGAAAAAGAAGGCTATCAAGTCTTGATTTCCACAGGCGATAAAGACATGGCTCAATTGGTCACGGACAAAGTGACACTTGAAGACAGTTTTAAAGACAAGCCCATGGATGTGAATGGCGTTTTTGAAAAGTTTGGTGTTTGGCCGAACCAAATTATTGATTATTTAACCCTCATGGGAGATGCCTCTGACGGCATCATGGGCGTTCCTGGTATCGGAGCAAAGACTGCGGCTAAACTGCTGAATGAATATGGTTCAATTGGTGGCATTCTTGAAAATGTCGATAAAATTAAAGGCAAAGTAGGCCAAAATATTAAAGACAATGTAGATGGTATTGCGCTAGATCATCAGCTAGCAAGTATTGTTTGTGACTTAGACATGAATCTGACCTACGATGATCTTAAACTCCGAGATCCAAATGTTGCAGAGTTACGTCAGCTTTACACCGAACTTGAGTTTAGAAATCAACTTCAGTCTTTAGATCATCCCAACAATCCAAATAGTGCTGCGTATAAACAATCAAGTCAAGTTGTCGCAAAACCGAGTACTGCAACATCGAAAATCGAAGACCAAGCGGTTCAAACTAGTGTAGATGATCAGCTTGGCGAGGCAACTTACCATACCGTTTTAACACCAGCGGATTGGGAAAAACTCTTTCAAAGATTGACTACTGAGAAACGCTTTGCTTTCGATACTGAAACCACAAGTTTAGATTATCGTGTTGCAGAGATGGTAGGCTTCTCTGTGGCATTTGATGCCCAAGATGCATATTACGTTCCGCTTGCTCACGACTATGAAGGTGCTCCAGAGCAATTGGATCGCGACGCTATTCTTGCGCAAATCAAACCAATTTTAGAAAACGCTGAGATTGAGAAGATTGGTCATCATTTAAAATATGATGCTCATATTCTCGAAAATCATGGAATTCATTTACAAGGCTGGTACTTTGACACCATGCTTGCCTCGTACGTGCTCAATGCTGTGGCGACGCGCCATGGTATGGATGACGTTGCGCGCGTTTATCTTAGCCACTTAACCACCACTTACGAACAAGTGGCGGGCAAAGGTGCTAAACAAAAAACCTTTAATCAAATTGAAATCGAAACAGCAGCGCATTATGCCGCTGAAGATGCCCATGTAACCTATCGTTTGTATGAGGTATTGGAGCGTAAGCTTAAAGAAATCCCAGAGCTTCTCAATATTCTTCATCAAATCGAAATGCCGACAGCTGCAGTTCTGACGACGATGGAAGAAAATGGAATTCAGCTCGATTTGAGTTTCCTCGATCAATTGGGTCAAGAATTTTCTAATACAATTCTAGAGTTAGAAAATCAGATTATCGAAATCGCGGGTCAACCTTTCAATGTCAGCTCACCTAAGCAGGTGGGTGATATTCTTTTTGATAAGTTAGGTTTAAAAGGTGGTAAGAAAACTTCAACAGGTCAATACAGTACCAGCGAAAGCATTCTTGAGAAAATTGATCACCCGATCGCTGCACTTATTTTAGAATATCGTGGCTTGTCTAAATTAAAAAGTACCTATACTGACGGTTTAATCAAACAAGCCAATAACGAAAGTCATCGTGTTCATACCAGCTACCATCAAGCTTTAACCGCAACTGGACGATTATCTTCAACTGATCCTAATCTTCAGAATATTCCAATTCGTGAAGAGATCGGTCGTCAAATCCGAAAAGCTTTTGTTGCACCTGAAGGTCGGGTTTTACTTGCTGCCGATTACTCACAAATTGAACTACGTCTTATGGCACATTTTTCACAAGATGAGGCTTTAGTTGACGCGTTTAATCACGGCCAAGATGTTCATCGCCGTACTGCAGCAGAAGTATTAAATATTGCTTTGGATGATGTAACCAATGATCAACGTCGCCAAGCCAAGGCTGTCAACTTTGGTTTACTTTATGGCATGTCTGAGTTTGGTTTAACGCGTCAATTGGGATTCACACGCGAAGAATCTCAAAATTACATTAAACAATATTTCCATCGCTATCCTGGCATTTATGAATATATGCAACGCACACGACAAGTCGCATTAGAACAAGGCTTTGTCGAAACCATTACGGGGCGTCGCTTATATACGCCAGATATCGATGCGCGCAATATGATGATTCGAAAGGCAGCTGAGCGTGCTGCAATTAATGCGCCTCTTCAAGGTTCTGCTGCGGAGATTATCAAAATGGCAATGATCGAAGTAGATAAAATTTTACCTAAAGCTCAGGCCAAATTATTATTGCAAGTTCACGATGAATTAGTGTTTGAGGTAGATGAAGCGATTGCTGACGAGATCTCTATTAAAATCGCAGATGCAATGCAAGGTGTTGTTCAACTCTCTGTGCCACTTGTTGTTGAAATCGGCAAAGGGAAAAACTGGGGCGAAGCGCACTAATTTCTAAGATTCTTAAATTATAAAAAAGGACTCAAATGAGTCCTTTTTTATGAGATTGTTTAAATCCGCAATTTAGATTTAACCAATTGATTTCAACATGATTTCAGCAATATAAAGTGTAAAAAATGCAAGGATAGGAGAAAGATCAATCATCCCTAAATTTGGCATTACTTTACGGAATGGTGCCAACATCGGTTCAGCTAATTCTTGAATCACTTCAATATATGGTGAACGTGTTTGTGAAAACATCAAAATCCAACTACATATAATGTAAGCAAACAGCAAATATTTAAGAATTGAAATTAATGCCTGCAACATTGAAAGTACTGTTGAACCAATAAAGTACAATGCATCGCCTGTTGGTAAAGCATTTAAATATTTATAGCCAAATACCTTAAGAAAATACAACAACACGATCAGCACTAAAGCTGCTAGATTTACACGCCCCTGTGCCACAGTTGGCAAGATTCGCCCAAACACATCTACAATTTTAGTTGCTTTCACTGTCGATAGCACAACAGGGTTATATGGACTGACTGCCGCCAATTGCATTAAAAAACGGAAAAATACCAATAAAATCGCAACATTAATGATAATGTCAAAAAATAGCGCAGAGTTCGCACCCATACTTCAATTTTCCTAAAATTTAATTATTTAGAACTATCACTTAATTCCTGAGCGAGCTCCTGACTGCGTTTTTTTGCAGCCGCAAGAGCAGCTTGAATATTCTGTGAAATTTGCGCTCGATCAAAAACTTCCAAGGCCGCTTGAGTTGTACCATTTGGTGATGTCACATTTCTACGCAGTTCAGATGGCGTATTAGAACTGGTGATCGCCATTTGTGCAGCACCGAGAGCTGTTTGTAGCGTTAATGCTGTTGCAGTTTTCTCATCCAAGCCTAAATTTTTCCCAGCACGAATCATACTTTCCATCATATAGAAAAAGTACGCTGGACCTGACCCCGATACCGCAGTTACTGCATCAATTTGCTCTTCTGAGTTTACCCAAAGTGTTAAGCCTGTTGCAGCTAAAATCTGACTTGCCAATTCACGCTTTGCTTGGTCAACAACGTCATGAGCATATAAACCATGGGCACCTGTTTGAACCAATGCAGGTGTATTAGGCATGACACGAACGATAAACTCCGTCCCCGTTAATGCAGCAATCGTTGCAATTTCAGCTCCTGCTACAATCGAAACAATTAACTTATTCTCAAATTTATCTTTTAACGGTTTAAGAACTTGTGCCAGTACTTGTGGTTTCACCGCCAGAACAACAACATCAGCATTTTGGATCGCGTCTTCATTATTGTCTGTAACTTGAATTTCTTTTTCTTTTAATAACTCTCTCACACGTTCTACAGGATCGGAAACTGTAATACGCGTTGTTGGTAAACCACGACTAATCAACCCTCCAATTAGGGCTTGAGCCATATTACCACCACCAATGAAACAAATATTACAGTTTAACGCAACACTCATGAACGACTCTCAACCTTGATTTTATAGCGATGAAACTAACTTTGGCTGCCAACCACCGACTTCACAATATTCTGATTCAGCCAGCCAAAACCCTTTTGGCGTGAAAACACCAAGCATAACATTATCTAAGCTTAAAATTTGAATAGTATGACGCTTCCATGGAAAAATTTGTGCCTCTTGAATTGCTTTTTTTAATGGCCATTTCCCCACACGTCCATGCAAATGGACTTTTTCCCCACCTTGACGATAATGCAATGTCAGAGACTGATTTAAAAGTTCTGTACGCAGACCACACTCTTCATGATGTTGGCAGATCTTAAATTGACCCGAAGCTAAATTAACAACTTGCTGGATTTCAAATTTTATTTCCGAATCAGTTGTGTTTGATTCTGCTAAGTATTCATCCTTAGGAACTCGATATAAGATATTTTGGAAACGAACATAATATTGTCCATTCCAATGCAATGCTGCTTGTGCATCAGGTTTCGCCAAAATAACTTCTTCAGTCAATCGCTCTACCATCTTAAATGCAGGACGGTATTGATCCTTACCTTTCATCCAATTGGATAAAAGTTGTCTTCTTCTTGCTAAACTTAATTGATTGAGTTGTCGTAAATCTAGATGATCATCATCGCCACAGAACGCCAAATCCTGTTGTAAAATCTCTTGCAAAATTTCATCCGCATCTTGCATCAACACACTGGTTCTCACAATCGCCTGTTGCATTTTAGGGAATCGGCTTTGCAAAATATTCCAAAGCTCATGACGGCACCAAGCTCGATCATAGTGCGTATCAAAATTGGTCGGGTCATCCACGTAGGGCAATTTGAGTTGTTCTACCCATTGGCAAATCTGCTCACGACTGAGATTCAATAATGGTCGCCAAATAATGAGGTCTTCACGCGAATCTAATAATTTCATCGCGGACAACCCCTGTATTCCAGCACCAGAGAACAAACGTAATAATACGGTCTCAGCTTGATCCTGCTGATGATGTGCCAGTACTAAAATATCTGTGTCGGATAAATGATGTTTAAAAGCCTGATAACGTGCTGCTCGAGCTTGCTGTTCCAAATTCCCTTCAGCAACTTGAACTGTCTCGAGAACCACAGGGATGTGCGCTGCCATACAAAATTGATGGACGAATTCAGCCCATTCCTGATTTGCAGATTGCAACTGGTGGTTAATATTAATCGCACGGATTTTTTGGGGAATTAATTGAGACATGACATACAGCAACAGCATGGAATCCATGCCGCCACTGCATCCCACTAAGAACGTGTGTTCATCACCAAATTTGGCAATTTGTTTTAAGAAGCTAGACCTGAATTGTCGCTGCCAAACTTCATTAAACGTTGGTAACGTGCTTCGCATCTTGCATTTGCATCCATTGGAACAAGCTCATCAAGTGCAGCTTGTAACACATGTTTTAATTTATCCATGACTACGTCTGGCTGAAGATGAGCACCCTCACCTTCATCTACAACATACTCAACAATACCAAGTTCTTTCAGTTTATCTGCAGTGAGTGCAAGTGCTTCACTCGCTTGCTCAGCTTTTTCAGCAGTTTTCCAAAGAATTGAGGCACAACCTTCAGGTGAAATCACAGAGTAAATACTGTGAGAAAGCATAATCACACGATCTGCAACGCCAATGCCTAATGCGCCGCCAGAACCACCCTCGCCTAGAACAGTCGCGATGACAGGTACTTTTAAACTTGAGAGTTGAGCTAGACTCGTAGCAATTGCTTCTGCTTGTCCACGCTCTTCAGCACCTACACCAGGGTATGCACCCATGGTGTCAATAAATGTGAAAACTGGAAGATTAAATCGTTCAGCCATATCAAGTAAACGCTGAGACTTGCGATAGCCTTCTGGATTACTCATCCCAAAATTATGCTGTAACTTTTCACGTGTACTACGACCACGATGTTGACCAACCACCATCACAGCCTGACCATTAAAACGTGCTAAACCGCCAACCATTGCACCATCATCACCATATAAACGGTCACCATGAAGTGCATCAAATTCTGTAAAAATTTCGCTCACATAATCTAAAAATTGTGGGCGATCTGGATGACGCGCAATTTGAACCGTTTTCCATGCTTTAGATTGAGCAGCTTTATTTTTCATAAGTCGATGAATATCCCTAAATTAACTATGACGTAGTTAACTAATAAAATTCGCTTATCAGCTTCTGTTAGCCAATAAATTGTTCCGACTGAATATTCAAAACGATATCCCAATGTTTAAATTGCACCTGCTCATCATGCAGCTCTGCAACCAACAAAGGCCATTGTTTTGCATCACCAGAAACTTTCAGTTGCCATTGTTGCTCATCTAATATCTTTAATTCAATGGCAGGAAGCATCTCATCGCTTCGGCTGTGATTCAGCAAAATTGCGAGACGAAGGAGCAAACATAGATAGACAAGTTTAATTCCACCGACTTTCGTCACATCATTTTTTGCTTCAGCACGCAATTTACGGCGATGATGAGCGACCAAATGTGACAAATGATTTTGATCAATTTGTGAAAAACCAGCAATGTCAGAATGCTGAAGCAAATATGCGCCATGACGATGATAACCACTATGACTAATGGCTAAACCTATTTCATGAAGATAAGCTGCTCGACGTAGCAAATCACTATCGTCATTATTTAGACCAAGCGTTCCTGCCACGCTATCAAATAATTGTTGAGCCGTTTCAACAACACGTTCTGCTTGTTTTTGATCAGCACCATAACGCCCCATCAAGGCTTGTACGCTACGATCTCGAATATCTTCATGCTGGAAGCGCCCGAGTAAATCATACATTACACCTTCTCGTAAGGCGCCATCTGAATAGACCAGCTTATCAACTTGAAGAACTTCAAATACAGCGTATAAAATCGCAATACCCGCAGGTAGGACTGCACGACGATCTTCCTTAAGACCCTCAAATTCCATGTCTGAAATATGCTTGTATTTGAGTAACTTATCTTTAAGTTTTTCCAAGCCTTCTCGCGTCAAGTTTTCCTGATCATCGCTCCAACCCATATTTACCGCAATTTGACGACAGGCTTTAATGGTTCCACTTGAACCAACAACAGTATCCCATCCTGCCGCACGGTAAGTAGTCGCGATACCCGAGATTTCTTTGCGTGCGGCAGTCACCGCACGATCGAAAGCTTTTGGATTAATATCTCCGTCTGCAAAATAGGCCTTCGTAAATGCAACGCATCCCATTTGCACGGATTCAGTATGAATCGGCTCAAACTCTTCACCAATGATTAATTCAGTCGAGCCACCACCAATATCAATCACCAAACGGCGACCGCTGTTCGCCATAGTATGTGATACACCTAAATAAATTAAGCGTGCTTCTTCACGACCAGCAATAATTTCAATAGGTTTAGGCAGAATTTCAGCTGCTTTTTGAATGAATTCATGCCCATTTTTAGCTTGGCGCAAAGCATTGGTGGCCACAATTCTTAAACGATTCGATTGGACTGAACTTAGGCGCCCTACAAATCGAGCCAAGCATGCTAAACCACGTTGTTGAGCAGCTTCTGTCAAATTTTTATTTTCATCTAAACCTGCGGCCAATTGGACCTTTTCAGACATCGATGCGACTTTTTTTACCTCACCATGATCAACTCGAGCAATCGCCAAGTGGAAGCTGTTTGAGCCCATATCAATGGCTGCAAGGAGTTCTTCATCAATCAAAAAATCAGACATTGTTGCGCTAAGTTCAACCAGAATTGTGCCTAGATTAATTCACATAACTGTAATTTAAAAGCCATTTATTTAGTCAATTTAACGACTATTTAAAAAATCATCATATATGACAATTGTGTTACACCGATCATGGAAATCGTGAGCATCAATTAGACATTTACAGAATTTAGTCCGAAAATAAACCCTATCCCCTACTTTGTTAAAGTGGTCTATGTAATACTTATATACATAGATAGACCGTTTTCAAAAAATTATTCGGAGTAAATTCCATGTCTGCTAATATTGTTAATACAACTGATGCTAATTTTGAAGCTGACGTTTTAAATTCTGACACGCCAGTTCTTGTTGATTTTTGGGCAGGCTGGTGTGCGCCATGTAAAGCTATTGCTCCTGTACTTGAAGTTTTAGCAACTGAATACGAAGGTAAGGTTAAAATCGTAAAAGTTGACGTAACTTCATGCGAACAAACTGCTGTAAATTACAATATTCGTAATATCCCAGCTTTATTGATGTTCAAAAATGGTGAAGTTGTTGCTCAACAAGTTGGTGCAGCTCCTAAATCTAAACTTGCAGCTTTTATTGAAGAAAATATCTAATTCTTTCAATTTTAATTGCCTTGAAAGCGTCAAATTTTTGGCGCTTTTTTTTGACGGTAAAATTGACAAAGAGCCATATCTCACTTATATTGCATGATCAAGAAACACTTGGACAATTTCTCCTCGTTTCTTACAATACACAAAACATAAGATCGCCGCTCGGCTAAAGAAATTGTTTACACATTTCTCCTCGAAAGAACTTACTAGATTCTGAGTTTGTTATTGTGCAAATCAATTGCTGCTCTTTTCTTGCACTGCGGATGTCTTTTGCTTCTATTCTATCTGTGTTCCACACTTCCTTTTAATTCAATCGACCATTTATGAACTTAACTGAACTCAAGAAAAAACCGATAGGCGAACTCATCAAAATTGCTGAGTTCATGGGCCTTGAAGGAATGGCACGTAACCGTAAGCAAGACATTATTTTTGCCATTTTGAAACGCCATGCTATGAATGGTGAAGAAATTTTCGGCGATGGTGTTCTTGAAATTCTGTCTGATGGTTTCGGTTTTTTACGTTCTGCAGCAGGGTCTTACCTTGCGGGTCCAGATGACATTTATGTCAGCCCTTCTCAAATTCGCCGCTTCAATTTGCGCACTGGGGATACGATTACAGGTACGATTCGTCCACCAAAAGAAGGCGAACGTTATTTTGCACTTTTAAAAGTGAATCAAATTAACTACGACACGCCAGAAAACTCTCGCAATAAGATTCTTTTTGAAAACTTAACGCCTTTATTCCCAACTGAACAATTAGTGATGGAGTTAGGAAATGGTTCGACTGAAGATTTAACTGCGCGTGTTGTCGATTTAGTTGCTCCAATTGGTAAAGGTCAACGTTCAATTATTGTTGCACCACCCAAAGCTGGTAAGACAATGTTGATCCAAAACATTGCTCAATCTATTGTTCGTAATAATCCTGAATGCTTCCTAATCGTTCTTCTCATTGATGAGCGTCCAGAAGAAGTAACAGAAATGGAACGTACCGTTCGTGGTGAAGTTGTTGCTTCAACATTTGACGAATCACCTGCACGTCACGTTCAAGTCGCTGAAATGGTGATTGAAAAAGCAAAACGTTTGGTAGAACACAAAAAAGACGTTGTTATTTTGCTTGACTCAATTACACGTTTAGCACGTGCATATAACACAGTTATTCCATCATCAGGTAAAGTTTTAACTGGTGGTGTTGATGCCCACGCTTTAGAACGTCCAAAACGTTTCTTCGGTGCTGCACGTAATATCGAAGAAGGTGGTTCACTTACGATCATTTCTACTGCTTTAATTGAAACTGGCAGTAAAATGGATGAAGTCATCTACGAAGAATTCAAAGGTACAGGTAACCAAGAGATTACGCTTGATCGCCGTATTGCTGAGAAACGTGTATTCCCTGCGATGAATATCAAGAAATCTGGTACACGTCGTGAAGAACGCCTCATGGATGAAGATAAACTACGTAAGGTTTGGATTTTACGTAAGCTTCTCCATCCTATGGACGAACTTGCTGCGATGGAATTCTTACTTGATCGCATGAAGGAAACCAAGACCAATGATGATTTCTTCGATCAAATGAAACGCAAAGCTGCCAACTAATACGCAAAAGGCCATCATTTATTGATGGCCTTTTATTTGGGTTGACACCATTTACATAAATACACAATACTAACTTTTGAATGTAACTTTTCTTGCAAGTATGTGATTTTTATCATCTTGTATTTTAATTCCCTTTATTTTTTAAGTATTTACTTAGTATTTCTCCAATTCAAAATGCAAAAATGATTGTAATTTTCTGTTAAAAATAGGGTCAAATTTCTCATTTTTTAAGCATTTTTTCATTTCGCCTAGTAGTAATTCAAAATACTCAGTGATAGCATGTCGGCATACCAGTTAGGCTGCTCCATGCGTTATTAACCTTACTAACGTTAGGAATAATAAAAGCACACAACAGACTAACCGGGTTTTTTGTCTCAATTTATTTTAATGAGAGTGATGCCATGTTATTCAAAAAAATTGCTATTGCTGCTGCCGTTGCTACTACTTTAGCTTTCGTTGGTTGTGCTAAAAAAACTGAAGAAGCTGCTGCTGATGCAAACGCTGCTGCATCTGAAGCTGTAGAAGCTGCATCTGAAGCTGTTGTAGCTGCTGACGCTGCTGCTGTTGAAGCTTCTTCTGAAGTTGCTGCTCAAGCTGACGCTGCTGCTGCTGAAGCTACTGATGCTGCTGCTGAAGCTACTGACGCTGCTGCTGACGCTACTGCTGCTGCTTCTGCTGCTCAATAATCTAAAGTTTAGATTATTCGAAAAAAAGAGAACCTTTGGTTCTCTTTTTTTATGCGCTGAATTTTATGAATACGCATAAAGTTAAGAGCATAAAAAAAACCTGAGCTGAGCTCAGGTTTTTTTTTAATGTTATTTGATCAAGCGATTAATCGACTTGCTCTGTCCCTACACGCTGTCTAAACTTTTGACCAGCACGGAAGGTCACTACACGGCGTGCAGAAATAGGAATCTCCTCACCTGTTTTTGGATTACGCCCTGGACGCTGACGCTTGTCACGCAGTTCGAAATTACCAAAACCCGATAATTTGACATGTTCACCTGCAATTAATGCCTGGCTAATTTCATCAAAAAACAACTCAACCATTTGTTTAGCTTCACGACGATTTAAACTCGTCAGCTCACTCAAATGATCAGCCATTTCTGCTTTTGTTAATGCTGTCATGAGGCCCTCAATGTCGCTTGGTAAGTGTTTTCTAACACTTGTAAAATATTATCCATACCAGATTTAATTTCAGCATCCTCAAGCGTGCGACTCGGATGCTGCCATAAAAGTGCAAACGCCAATGAACGTTTACCCTCTTCTACACCTTGACCCGTATACACATCGAATAACCAAGAAGAATCAAGTAACTCTCCTCCAGTTTTTTCGATAAGTTGCTGAATTTCACTAACATTAATCTTATCACTAATTAAAACTGCAATATCACGTCTCACTGAAGGAAATCGTGATAATTCTGTAAAATTAGATACATAAGTTTGCAAAACAGACGATTGATCGAGTTCTGCTACCCATGTCGTTGCGAGATCAAGCTCATCTTCAAGCGATGGATGTAAACGACCAATATAACCAATCGATTGTCCGTCCACTAAAATTTCAGCAGATTGACCTGGATGCAACCATGAACGCTCTGAACGCACATATTCTACTTGAACTCGTCCAGCCGCCAATACAGCCTCAATTTCACCTTTAAAATCGAAGAAATCCATTGGCTGAGGTTTAGCATGCCAAGATTCCTGATTCTTCGCACCTGTTGCCACAATCGCTAGTGTAGGTATTTGCTTAAGATCATGAATACTGGTTGCTTCTTGATAATCAAAACGCAAGCCAAGTTCAAAGAAGCGCACACGACTTTGTTGACGATTAACGTTGTATTGGACACAAGGAATTAAGCTTGAAAGTAAAGTCGAACGCATTACCGCCAAATCACTTGAAATTGGATTTGCCAATGCCAAAGGATTTACACTTGGATTTAACTGTTTTTCAAGTTTTAGATCAGCAAAACTAAAGCTGATTGCCTCTTGATAACCAAGTGCAACCAAAGTTTGACGTAATTGTGCAACTTCAAATTGATCTTGGTATTTTGCAAGTTTCACATCAATCACAGGCAAGCTGATTTGAATGTTGTCATAACCATGAATACGCGCAACCTCTTCAATTAAGTCTTGGTAGATTGCCATATCATAACGATGTGATGGCGGTACGACAGACCATTGACCTTGTGCTTTAATTGTTACCTGACAACCTAGACGTGTTAACGCATCAGTAATAAAGTCAGAGTCAACTTTATAACCAAGAAGTTGATCAACTTGCGCCTGCTCAAGCTCGATTGCTTCGCGTGTTGGCAATACTCTTGGATTTTCTGCTACCGTAATTGGACCAAATTCACCACCTGCAAGCTCAGAAATCAACTGAGATGCACGGTGCATTGCGATCATTGGAAGTTCGAAATCCACTCCACGCTCATAACGCTGAGACGCATCTGTATGTAAACCGAAGCTACGCGCACGACCCGCAATATGAAGTGGTGCAAAGAATGCTGATTCAAGGAAGATTTCAGTCGTTGCGCCTGTCACCGATGAAGACAAGCCACCCATGATGCCCGCAATTGCTAATGCTTTTTCGTCATCTGCAATCACCATCACGTTGTCTTGCATTTCAACTTCTTGCTCATTCAAGAGAACAAGTTTTTCACCTGCAGTTGCTTGACGAACGTGTACCGCACCTTGAACTTTACCACCATCAAATGCGTGAAGCGGTTGACCCAACTCCATCAATACATAGTTGGTAATATCAACTAAGATACTGTGCTGACGGATACCAGAACGAGCCAGTGCGCGTTCCATCCATTCAGGAGTTGGCGCTTTGGTGTTGACGTTTTTGATCACACGACCTAAGTAACGTGGGCAACCTTCAGTAGATACAACGACCTTCTTTTCATCAGCAATCGTTGCAGCCACTTCTTTAATTTCAGGCGCAGTCACGGGAAGTTGGTTAATCACACCAATTTCACGTGCAATCCCACGAATACTGAAACAGTCACCACGGTTTGGTGTGATACTAATATCAATCACGTTGTCATCAAGGTCTAGATATTCACGTACGTTTACACCGACTAGCGCGTCCGCAGGAAGCTCGAGTAGACCGTCGATTTTATCTTCTAAATCAATTTCAGATGCACCGCACAGCATACCTTGTGATTCAACACCACGAAGCTTACCTTTTTTGATTTTAAAATCACCTGGCAATACTGCACCGATGGTTGCTACGGGTGCTTTCATTCCTGCACGTACATTAGGTGCACCACAGACGATTTGTAATGGTTCACCCACACCAATGTTGACAGTCGTTACACGTAAACGATCTGCATCTGGGTGCTGTTCTACCGTAAGTACTTCACCTACAACCACACCTGTAAATGGTTTTGCAGCAGGAGATAAATCATCTACCTCAAGGCCAAGCATGGTCAGTTGGTCAGATAAAGTATCGCTATCGATGGCTGGGTTAACCCATGTGCGTAGCCAATTTTCGCTAATTTTCATTGATATAAAACCTGTAATTCAAATCTCTAGAATCCTCCCTCTAACCCCCTTTGCTAAGGGAGAGAACCCCAAATGATTCTGTGGAGTTCCTCAAGTTAGGAGAGGATTTAATAAAAAGTTTTAAGCAAACTGGCGTAAGAAACGCACATCATTTTGGTAGAACATACGCAAGTCGTTTATGCCATAACGAAGCATTGCAAAACGTTCAACACCTAAACCAAATGCAAAGCCTTTGTACTTGTCTGGATCAATACCCGCTGAACGAAGAACATTTGGATGTACCATGCCACAACCTAATACTTCTAACCATTTTCCTCGCTCATCCATGATGTCGACTTCAGCACTTGGTTCTGTGAATGGGAAGTAAGATGGGCGGAAACGTACTTTCAAGTCTTTTTCAAAGAACTCATTCAGCAAATTAACCAATAATCCTTTTAACTCAGCAAAGCTCGTATTTTCTGCAACGTACAAACCTTCAATCTGGTGGAACATCGGAGAATGTGTTTGGTCTGAGTCACAGCGATACACACGACCTGGACATACAATACGAATTGGTGGTTGCTGTGTTTCCATCGTTCGAATCTGTACACCAGAGGTATGCGTACGAAGCAAATGGTTTACATCGAAGTAAAAGGTATCGTGCATTGCACGCGCAGGGTGATGACCCGGAATATTTAATGCCTCAAAGTTGTGATAGTCATCTTCAACCTCTGGACCAGTCGCAACAGAAAAACCTGCTTTCGTGAAGAATTGACAAATACGCTCTTGTACTTGGGTCACTGGGTGGATACTGCCCACCTGTTGTCCACGACCAGGCAACGTGATGTCGATCTGTTCACTTGCTAATTTTTGTTCTAGTGCAGCTTTTTGTAATGCAGTTTGACGCTCAGTTAATGCGCCATTAATCGCTTCTCGAACTGAATGAATCTGCGCACCAAAAACCTTACGCTCTTCCGGATCCATTTTACCCAGTGCTTTCGATTGTTCAGCAAGCTGGCTTTTCTTACCCGTAAATTGCACTCGAACCTGATCGAGTGTTGCAAGGTCTTGAGCTGCTGCAATGGCAGCGAGCGCTTCAGTGGTCAGGGCTTCCAGTGACATAGTAACTCTCAAAGCAACAAATATAAAAAATAATATAACTGCGCATTCTAACAGCTTTTATAGCTCCGTATGAAGATCAGCAAGTGTTAAAATTGGATGTGGAATTAAATTGGAAATTACATTTATAAAAAGTTTAAGATATGCGCAATGATCATTGAGAAGATATGTCATGGCATTAGATCAAATTTGGAAACAACAGCTCACACTCGTGACTTATGGCAATGAGTTTTTAAGTCAGGATTTAAGTTTTCAACACTGGAAAAATCATGCGATTTTTAATCAGCACCATTTCCTTTTTCGAGATTTAAATACACAACACTTATTGGCACAACACTTCCAAGTTTGGTTAGAAAGCTTAAAACGTCAGGGTGTCACATGCTTAAGCCTACATAACTCAAGTTTATTAATCGATGAAAAAAATCCCAATCCAAATGTTGAGCTTTTACCATATCCCCATTTCATTGTCAGTCATCACCGCAATGTAAAAACAGCATGGATCTGTGGTAAAGAACTTGCCGAATGGTATAGTTCTGAACAAGACTTCGACATACCAAACAACCAAACACTCCCTGCACGAATTGAAACATTTTGGCGTTTTGATCTATCCACCCAACATATCAAACGTGTTGAGGCAGATCTTCAAGCACCTAATTGGAATGATATTCACGACTACACAGAGAATGAGCTGTTCGATCGCGCATTAGCACAAGGGGTGGAATCCGTTAAACGTGGCGCAATCTTTTATGGTACTGACGATCAATCACCCTCCAACGCTGGAGCTGCCTTACCATTACTGCCACAAGATTATGCAGCACCTTATGCCAATGAAACCTTAGTGCGTTTCATGCATCTAGAACAACATTTAAAGATTCAAAAACGAAAGCTTTTGGAGCAAGATCATCAAGAATCTCTTGAGGAAGAAAAACAACTGAAGGTATTTCAACAAAAGTTAGATGACCTGAGTGCAAAATTCATTACTAAAGTAGCAAATCACTATAAAACTGCTCATTTAAAAAGCCCCGAAATTCACTCCCCTTTGGATGAAGCCTTAACACATACTCAACATGGAAAACGCTTTTTCAACAATGATTCCAGTTCTCACCAACCCACACCTAAAACAGGTAAATCAAATGTGTTTGCCCTCATTTTAGTCACTGCAATAATCTGTTTCTGCGCTTACTATTTTGGACTGTGATGTTTTAAAAATTCATCTAATTGTTCAGTTTTATGAAAATGTAGCCACTTTATATGATGATATTGAGTGGCATTCATCATCTGCAAATATTTAAGTCTATTTTTCCCATGTGTTTGGACTACCCACAATATTATTGAGTCTTTACTTAACAATTTCGCCCAATGTTCTCTATTGTTAGAATTTTTCCATATTTTCTTTTGGCTAATCACACGGTATAGCGACCTCTTAATCACACGATAAAGATTTACGCGTAGTGAAAAATCCAACCACATCACAGTGTCGATCTCACTTAAGATTAAATTTTGAATCAGAGAATAATTACCATCAATCACGAAGCCCTTATTCATAGACCTAACACGATTTATAAATTTTTCTTGAAATTGTATTGGAGATGACTCAGTCCAGTTATCCAACCAAAAGAGATTATCAAGTTCAATATGATCGACTTGCAGTTGAGCAGCCAACTTACGTGCAAAGGTTGTTTTCCCAGATGCTGCTGTACCGACGACCATAATTTTATTCATACTAATCTCTTGGCTTTATTTGGTCGTAAACAATGAAAATAAAAAAGACCGCTAAAAAGCGGTCTTTTTCTCATCTACGATGATTAAGCAGCTAATGCGCCTTTAGCTTTTTCAGCTAAAGCAGCAAATGCAACTGCGTCATGCATAGCGATGTCAGCAAGTACGCGACGGTCGATGATCACTTGAGCTTTTTTCAAGCCATCGATCATACGGCTGTACGACAAACCATTTTGACGTGCACCAGCATTGATACGCGCAATCCATAAAGCACGGAATTGACGTTTCTTTTGACGACGGTCACGGTAAGCATATTGACCTGCTTTGATTACCGCTTGGAACGCTACGCGGTAAACGCGTGAACGAGCACCATAGTAACCTTTAGCGCGAGCAAGAATTTTTTTGTGACGGCGATGAGCCTGTACACCACGTTTTACACGAGCCATTTATAATCTCCTTAGATGTACGGGCACATACGACGAACTGAAGCAACGTCACTTACGTGAACCATTACACAGCCGCGCAATTGACGAATACGCTTAGCAGATTTTTTGGTCAAAATGTGGCGTTTGAACGCTTGTTTACGCTTAAAACCGTTAGCAGTCGCTTTGAAGCGTTTTGCTGCACCACGGCGAGTTTTCATCTTAGGCATAACAACCTCTTTTGAACACCTGTTCGGCTCGTTTGCACCATTACAATACGACCTGCAGGTAAGGGAGCGAGTATTCTATAGCATCTTTGCGCAAAACAAAAGCACCGTTAATCTTGATTCAGACAAATTAATCTTGATGAGTTTTACTCTACGAAAATTTAGAACAAACCAAGATACACCCAGTAGATAAATAGATATCGACCTGTTTTCGCTATACCCACCACGAAGATAAATTTCCAGAATTTTTCTTTCAAGATTCCTGCAATTAAGGTGATTGGATCACCAATGATAGGCACCCAACTTAAAAGAAGTGACCATGTACCATACTGCTGATAAGCCCGTTGAGCACGAATCATTTGATCTGACTTAAATGGAAACCACTTTTTGGTTTTAAACTGCTCTATTTTTAAGCCCAACCACCAATTAACGCATGAACCCATCACATTCGCTACACTTGCAACAAAAATAAGCATCCACGGCGAAAATTGTTTTAGAGCAAATGACCCCAACAATATTGCTTCGGACTGTAAGGGCAATAAAGTGGCGGCTCCAAAGGCACTTAAGAACAATAAAATCAGATTCATTTACTGGACTTATTCACAGCTAGAAGTTTCTGAGTTTTACGATATTCTTTTATCGACCAAGCAATTGCTAACACTACTATGATGGCACGTAGCACCGTATATTTACTCGTTGTCGCTGGAATCACCTGTTTTAATTGATCCCTAGAATCTGGTTCGATTGCTGCAATGATATTTTGCACATGAAATATTTCGACGATATAAGAAGCAACACAGAGTAAAATACCAGCAATAATTGCCCAGTATACTTTTGAATTAGATTCAACAATTTTGCTAAAATTTAAAAAAAAATCCTTCATGGCAGTTCTCCATAAAAAAACCACCGAATGGTGGTTTAGATATGTAGAGTTTATCACACTTAAATCCGTGATCTACTTTAGTAGTGCAAGCGCCTTTTGTACCGCTGGTCTCTGTTGGATACGTTGAATATAAGCTTCCACTTCAGGAAACTCTGCTAAATGAATACTTTGCCACTCGTGCCGCATCAACCAAGGGAAAATTGCCATATCCGCAATAGAGTACTCACCTGCCACATAGTCTTGCCCAACTAACTGCTTATTGAGCACCCCATATAATCTTTTAGTTTCTGTAATGTAGCGCTCGATCGCATAAGGGATTTTCTCTTTAGCAAATTTAGCAAAATGATGATTTTGACCTAACATCGGTCCTAGACCACCCATTTGCCACATCAACCATTGTTCAACCTGAATTCTCGCGATTTCGTGCTGAGGATAGAATTGTCCCGTTTTACGTCCTAAATATTGCAGTATTGCACCAGACTCGAAAATCGAAATCGATTGATTATTCGGTCCATTTTGATCAACTATCGCAGGAATTTTATTATTAGGAGAAATCGCAAGAAAGTCAGTTTGGAACTGATCATTTTCTAATATATTGATTGGATAGATTTGATAATCTAAAGCCATTTCTTCGAGTGCAATTGTTATTTTTAATCCGTTGGGTGTTCCCCAGTAATATAAATCGATCATTACAGTTCAGGCTCCATATGCCCTTTGTTGATTGATTTATCCACCATAAATCATTTCAAACCAAACAACAAGGATAGAAATTTTTTATTTATAAATTGTAAAAAATCAATTATTTATAAAATATTTTAAATTTTTTTTGAATTTATTATTGAAAAATTTCGGTCTGAACCTATATAAAAAATTGCCAGATTTATGATGATCATCTGGTTCTGTTGATGATAGTCATGACAGAACAACATTCTTATTTTTATGACTTTGCTGACCTCAGGAGGTTTTAATCATGAGTAACTTAAATCTTCATCCATTGTTTCGTCGTAGCATTGGTTTTGATCGTTTAAACGATTTTATTGATTACGCAATGCAAAGTGATGCTCCAAACTACCCACCTTATAACATTGAAAAAAAAGGTGAGAATAAATATCGCATCGTGGTCGCTACTGCAGGATTTAGTCAAGATGAGTTAAATATCAGTCTTGAAAATCAGCTTCTCTCGATCACAGGAAAACCAGAAGCTATTCAATCTGAACAAACCGAATATCTTCATAAAGGAATTGCGCGTCGTTCATTTAAATTATCGCTTCGCTTAGATGAACATATTGAAGTTCAACAAGCAGATTATGAAAATGGCTTATTAGTGATCGACTTAGAGCGTATCATTCCAGAAGAGAAATTACCTCGACAAATTCCAATTGGCAAAAAACTTCTGTTAGAAAATACAGAGTCTACTGAAAAAACAGTTCATGTCGAATAAAGCATCTAACTTAATGAGTCACAAAAAAAGCCGATGCAAAAGTATCGGCTTTTTTTATAAATCAAATCTACAGCTACTTTGAGCAACGAATTTCCTGATGTGCAATATAAAAAATCCTTTTTGGGTCATCTTTCAAGACAGTAAACACTCTAAACCTATTCAGTTTTACCATCCATCTAGAATTTTCTATGCATAAGTACGAGTTTACCTGTCGAAATAATTACATTTTTTACTCAAGCCACAAAATGATTCGAGAAGTTTAAAATATACGTTTATTAGACTTCACTAAAGTACTGCCTGATGGAAATATTCAACTGATGATTTATACCCCAACTACAGTCGTTCCTCTCTTTACTAACTCAGGATGTACCTATATCCCTTCAATCAACATATAAAAAAGCCCTGCATGTGCAGGGCTTTTTCTCTAAATCGGTTTTACTTTTTCTTTTTAGGACCAAGTAACATACCCATTTGACGGCCTTCCATTTTTGGTGCTTGTTCCACTACACCGATTTCAGCCACATCAGCTTCAATCTTTTGTAATTGAGCAAGACCCAATTGTTGGTGAGCCATCTCACGACCACGGAAACGTAGAGTAATTTTAACTTTGTTGCCTTCTTCAAGGAATTTCAGAATAGCACGCAACTTAACATTGTAATCACCAACGTCTGTACCAGGACGCAACTTGATCTCTTTAACCTGAACTTGATGCTGCTTTTTCTTAGCATCTTTTTGCTTTTGCTTCAGATCAAATAAATGCTTGTTGTAATCCATGATTTTACAAACAGGCGGCTCTGCATTCGCAACGATCTCAACGAGGTCAAGATCAACTTCTTCTGCAGCACGCAACGCTTCAGCAAGTGAAACGATGCCTTTTTGTTCTCCGTCAGCGCCAACGAGACGCACTTCTTTCGCACGAATCTCATCATTTAATGCAGGACGATTGCTTTTAGCACCTTGTTGTTGGTTACGGTCAGGCTGTTTAATCTTTCTTACTCCACAATATACCGGCCGCGTTCGGCTACGGCTACTTTCACTAAGTCAACGAATGCATCGATAGACATAGTACCTAAATTTGTTCCAGAGCGAGTACGTACATTCACTGTACCTTCCTCTACTTCTCGATCCCCAAGCACCAATAGGTATGGAATACGCTCTAAAGTACGCTCACGAATCTTAAAGCCGATTTTCTCATTTCTCAAGTCTGAAATCACTCGAATGCCATTTTCTTGCAATTTAGCGACGACTGACTGACAAGCATCTGCTTGAGAATCGGTAATATTCATCACACATGCTTGAATTGGTGCCAACCATGGTGGCATAAATCCAGCGTAGTGTTCAATAAGTATACCAATAAAACGTTCAAAACTGCCAAGAATTGCACGATGAAGCATCACAGGATGATCACGATCGTTGTCTTCAGTGACATAAGATGCATCTAAACGTAATGGCAAGTTAAAATCGCATTGGATTGTACCGCACTGCCAGATACGACCTAAACAATCTTTCAAAGAAAATTCAATTTTAGGACCGTAGAACGCACCCTCACCAGGTTGTAAATCCCAAGCGAGACCCGCTGCATCCAGTGCGTCAGCTAAAGATTTTTCAGCAACATCCCAAAGCTTATCATCCCCTACACGCTTTTCTGGACGTGTTGAGAGTTTCATTTGCACTTCTTCAAAACCGAAATCTTTATAAACATCTAAAGTCAGTTTAATAAAGTCAGCAACTTCTTGACCAATTTGCTCAGTTGTACAAAAAATGTGTGCATCATCTTGGGTGAAACCACGAACACGCATAATCCCGTGTAATGAACCCGATGGTTCGTTACGGTGACATGAACCAAATTCAGCAAGACGAATTGGTAAATCACGGTAAGATTTTAAACCTTGGTTAAACACTTGAACATGACATGGGCAGTTCATTGGTTTAACGGCATAGTTACGGTTTTCAGAATGTGTAGTAAACATGTTTTCTGCATAGTTTGCAGCATGTCCTGATTTTTCCCAAAGACTAAAATCGACCACCTGAGGTGTGCGAATCTCTTGATAACCATTGTCCTGCTGAACTTTACGCATGTATTGTTCTAAAACTTGATAGATCGTCCAGCCATTTGGATGCCAGAACACCATGCCTGGTGCTTCTTCTTGCATGTGGAACAGATCAAGCGCTTTACCAATTTTACGGTGGTCACGCTTTTCAGCTTCTTCAATACGTTTGATATAAGCAGCCAACTGCTTCTTATCCGCCCAAGCCGTACCATAAATACGTTGAAGTTGTTCGTTTTTCGCATCACCACGCCAGTAAGCACCTGACATCTTCGTCAACTTAAATGACTTTAAGAATTTAGTGTTTGGTACGTGTGGACCACGACACATATCCACATATTCTTGATGATAATAAAGACCCATTTGAGTCTCATCTGGCATATCTTCGATGAGGCGTAATTTATAATCTTCACCACGCTCAGTGAATACTTTGATCACTTCATCACGAGGTGTCATCTTTTTAATGACATCATAATCTTGATCGATGAGCTTTTTCATACGCTCTTCGATGGCAGCCATATCATCTGGTGTAAATGGTTTTTCACTGTAGATATCGTAATAGAAACCATCTTCAATGACAGGTCCAATCACCATCTTTGCTTCGGGGAAAAGCTGCTTCACTGCGTGACCAACTAAATGGGCACAAGAGTGACGAATAATTTCAACACCTTCATCATCTTTAGGCGTAATGATCTGCAACGTGGCATCATCAGTGATTAAGTCACATGCATCAACTAGATGGCCGTTTACACGACCTGCAACCGTATTTTTTGCAAGACCTGGACCGATGCTTTGAGCAACTTCCATGACAGAGACAGCTTGATCAAATTGTTTTTGATCGCCGTTTGGCAAAGTAATAATTGGCATAAAAAATCCTTAAGGAGTGATGCCCCGTACAATGGAGCATGTCACCGCGAGATTATGATCGAGGCGAACCTCAAAAGATAAAAACGGTGGATAAATAAAATCGCTAGAGATTTTACACGTGTCACGTTGTTTAATAAACCGTTAATCGAGCATTAGGCGATAGCAGTTTTAATTGTGACAAAAATAGTTAAAATATATTCCCAATCTAATATTTAAACCAATATTATCCCAATTATAGAAAAATAATCTTTTATACTTTCTATTAGATGATCAACATACTTTTAAACAAATAAATATAACCCACTGAAATCATTAGGCAGGTCATATGAAATCTCACCCACTAATTGCTTGGTCTACACTCCAGCCGCTTAAACCCGCATATGCTTTAGCAGCCAATGTGGATCTTGTTGTTCTTCGTCTTGAAGATCATGATGAAGAAAAAGTCGTAGTCATGTATGGTCGTTGTCAGCATCGCGGAGCACTCATGTCCGATGCCCATATTCAAGGCGACAAAATTGTATGTGGCCTTCACGGCTCTCATTACCTCTATAAAACTGGCATTAACCCGAGATATCTCAATAAAAATCTGCAAAAATTTAAAGCTTGGATTCATGATGATCATGTCTATGTTGACTTAGAAGAAATCGAAGCTTGGGAAAAAAGAAATCCACAGCAATTCAACCGTAATCGTTATCAAGGACTCTACGCAGATTCTCAGCCTGCTCCTGAAGAGCCACACAATAGATTCATCTTAGAATTAGCTCGAAATGGTCTAAAAAATTTCGGTCATCATGGTCCTACCGCAGCCATGGGTGTGCCTTTTGACAAACTTCCAAAATGGGAAGATATTCAACTGGTCACAGCTCAACTTTGGAAAGCTCCTCTACTGGATGATGCCCCCGTTGCAAGCGAAGTGATTATTGGACCAAATGCAAAAAAACCATTGAGACTCAATATTCCATTATTTGTTTCCGACATGAGTTTTGGAGCTTTATCTCAAGAAGCAAAAACTGCACTGGCAATGGGTGCGGAAATGGCAGGTACTGGCATCTGTTCTGGTGAAGGTGGAATGTTAGATGATGAACAAGCCTCGAATTCACGATATTTTTACGAGTTGGCCTCTGGTCGTTTTGGCTATGACATTGAAAAAGTAAAAAAATGCCAAGCTTTTCACTTTAAAGGTGGACAGGCAGCAAAAACAGGAACAGGCGGACATCTACCCGGGCATAAAGTAGTCGGAAAAATTGCAGAAGTACGTGGTTTAGAAGAAGGACAATCTGCGATTTCTCCCGCAACCTTTCCGGATTGGACTGAACTTTCACAGTACAAGGAGTTTGCAAACTATATACGCGAGCAGACAGGTGGCATTCCGATTGGCTTTAAACTGTCTGCACAGCATATCGAAAAAGACATTGATGCTGCGATTGCGATAGGTGTGGACTACATTATTTTAGATGGTCGTGGTGGTGGTACAGGTGCAGCACCAACATTATTCCGTGACAATATTTCAGTGCCGACCATTCCTGCTTTAGCACGGGCACGTCGTCATTTAGATCGTTTAGGACGTCGTGACATTAGTTTGGTCATTACAGGTGGCTTACGTGTCCCTGCTGATTTTATTAAAGCCTTAGCGCTGGGTGCAGATGCCATTGCCCTGTCTAACTCTGCCATGCAGGCAATTGGTTGTTTGGGAATGCGCGCGTGTAATACAAATGAATGCTCTGTCGGTATTGCAACACAAAAAGATCATTTGCGTCGAAGACTCGAAATTGAAAAATCAGCACAGCAACTCGCCAACTTCTTCAATGCTTCAGTCGAATTGATGCAGGTAATGGCGCGTGCTTGTGGGCATGACCATTTAAGTAAATTTAATTTGGATGACTTAACCACTTGGAAAAAAGAAATCAGTGAATTAACGGGCATCCACTACGGCGGTATCCAATAAATTTCAAACCAATGCTAAAAAGGGATGATTAACTTCATCCCTTTTTCTTTTAATCACTACTCTCTAAAATTTTCCCAAGGTTCAAATCTACTCGTTTCCAAATCAGATGAATTCCACTCATTTTCTTTTCGATAAAGGTACGTGCGATTGAACTGCGGGATGACCACCTCACTCTGGCTCGGTCGAATAATTACATAGTCATCAGGATGGATATCAATTTTACGATCGACACAAATCATTTCCTGATTGGTGCTTCGTCCATACAATAAATGAGGATGAGATTTTGCTGGATAAACATATTGACCCATCCAATAGCCACCGTAGATAAAAACCGATTGATGCTTCTGAAAGAATTTTATTTTTTTAAATGAAGGCATTCCTGGCAATGAAACTTGGTCTAAAACTTTCAGTACGGGACTCGCTATATATAAAGCAGATTTAAGTGAAGAAAGATATTCAGAATCAAAATCGCTGGGCTTAAGCAACATTGAGCCAAATGACAGATCATTACACACACTATGTTTCACGTGAAAACTAAAGGTTGGACTTCCTCCTCCGTTAAAACACAGCTGAGCATGATTTAAATCTGGGAATTGGTGCTTTAAGATGTGCTGATAATTTTGATAAATATGTTGAGATTCAGCATAAGCTGTTTCTGCACGCTTCACCACCTTAGGTAGTTTAGTGACATGCGCATCGTAGCCCATTAAGCCACTCAAATTTAGCGTTTTTTGATGCTGCTGAATATAATTGAGCATTTGTATAAATTCAGCAGAATTTTGAACGCCTCCACGATGTAATCCCACATCAATTTCAAGATTGATATTGAAGCTAAGTCCCAGTTGATCAGCCAAGGCATGATATTGTTGCAAACGAGCAAAGGAATCAATTAACCAATGTATCTTGCATTGGATTGGCGTGTGATGGTTTTGATAAAACCTTTCTACTGCACGAATTGGCATCGGCTTGCCAAAGAGTAAATCAGCTTGATCAAAATGATTGAACATCAATTCTAAGTGATCAATATGGAACACCATAAAGTGTCGGGTGTCTAATTCGAAACTTAGCTTTTTTAACAAAGGCAAACAAGCCAAAGATTTAACGACCAACCGCGGTTTTAAGTGCTTTGCTGAAGCTAGCTGCTGTTTTACATAAGCAATATTAAAGTTTAATGCATCCTCATCGATCAAGAGCATAGGTTGACCTAAACCATGTGCCCGCAGATCATCATTCATTTGATTAAAAAAACTATTCATCTCTCATCCATGTTGCCCAAGTAATAGTTTTTCAAGATAGGGATTGAGAAACTTTCGATGGGGATCGAGCGCTTCTCTGATTTGCATAAATTCATTCCATTTCGGATAAAGAGCTCGAATCTCTTGGTGAGATAGTTGATGCATCTTAGCCCAGTGTGGACGGCCTCGATATTTTTGAAAAATCGGCTCAATAAGATCAAATACTTTTTGAGGTGACTGCTTATAATATTGATGGATTGAAACCGAAATACTGTCTTGCTGATAGAAAGGACTTAGCCAAATATCATCCCCTTTGACCACGCGGAATTCGATAGGGAAAAAAGAATTTATTTGATATTTTCTAAACGTTGCAATCACTTCTTTGATGCATTGAATACCATTCTCAATTGGAATTTGATATTCCATTTCATTGAATTTGGTATTCCGAGGTGTTGCAAAAATATCACTCGACCAATCAATGAATTCTGTTGGCTTCACAAAAACACCGACTAATTTTTGAAGATATTTCGTCAAAAAAGGGGCTTTTTTAGAAATTTCACAACACCATGTTAAAAGTTGATCCTCAGATGGCCAAGAAGTTTCTCTTGGCTTCACCTCACCCTCTGTAACATCAAGTGTTTTAAAAATTAACTGATCTGTAAAAGGGAAAATAAAATACTCCAAATGCCGATGTTGGTGCATCAATTGGAGAAATTGATCAAGGCTTTCTTCTACAGGGGCTAAATGAATTTTCTCTTCCAATTTATATCTAGGGCGGTTTTGCATGGTTATTTTCGTTAATATCCCGAGTGATCCCAAAGATACTCTCCCTGCCTGAAAAATTTCAGGGTTCTCCGTCTTGGAGCATTGGATTAACTCCCCGTTTGCCTGTAATAGCTCAAAATCTTCTACATAGCCTGAAATAGAATATAGCGCTGCACCTGTCCCGTGTGTTCCTGTAGACACAGCACCAGCTAAACTTTGTTGATCAATATCACCCTGATTCATAAGCGACTGTTCATAAGGCGCAAGATGCTGTCCTAAATTGAATAGTCGAGTACCTGCCCATAACGTCGCTTGGCATTTAGCCTGATCAGCATTTAAGACACTTGAAAATCGGTCTAAAGAAATAATAGACGCATCCGTTTTTACCAAAGGAGTAAATGAATGCCCTGCACCAACCACACGAACTTTAGGATGTTGAATCACAATATCCTGTAATTCATGTAATTGATCTGGATATAAGATGTGTTGCGGGTTTGAGTGGCAATATCCCGACCAGTTAGACCAATAATGATGTGTCAGATTACTCATGTTGCCAACTCCTTTTGTGCAACGGCGGTTTGAACATTTCCCCGATTGGTTCTTTTCTCTAATTCTTTTTGAGGTACTGCTTTAGGTACGCAATTTGATAATTGACGTTGTTCAGGTGGCAAACAAATCTGTTTAGCCAAATGTTTAAAATAGGTTTGAAAAGCTGCCAAAGTCCATTGACCAAATAAAGTGTGTCCACCTTCATAGGCTTGTTCTTGATATTCTTCGAATGTCGTCACATAGCCCATATAATCATTACAATAAGATGCAAACCAAATTTTTGCGTTAGGAAATGTCGGTAATACACTTTTCTGAATGGTATTTAATACGCGCTTACCTGAAGTTGTTGTAAACTCTCCGGGAGCACATACCAAAAAAAGTTGACCGATTCGAATGAGCTGAATTGGCACAATATGTGGCACTAAATCGCTTTCTTGAATTGCGCCAGCGTGAACTTGAGCATTCATTTCAGCAATGAGTGGATCTAAAACACCAGGAAGTGAACCTAATTTTTTTCCTAATATCCGATGCTGACCCGATTCAAAAATAATATTTTTGGGTCCTTGAGCATGATAAAGCTTCTGATAATAAGCACTTTCCACTGGATCTTTTGAATTCAATTTACTTCGTTTGAATTGTTTTGAAAGTAAATTCATAGCCATGATCAATGGCTTTGCAGCACCCACACCATCGACTGGTGTGCCCGCAATAAATGCTGTCCCATGACAAGCTTGGCTTGTTATCGCATTGCTATATCCACCTGAAAACTCTGGATCAGCCACAGTATTTGACATATCCACATACTCGAGTACTGCATCCAAATCCTGATATTGAATTTTTTGATTTTGCTGCTCAATTAAAGCGGCTAAAGCATACTCACTCTGTATACGACCATTGTTTCTCGCATAGATGTATTCTGCTTCTCCTTTTATCTTTTTTCTGATCTTAGTCTGATTCTTTCCATGGAAGTGTGGTGACACATCGCCTGCTGTTGCTTGCGCAAATATACAAACTGGTCCATCCACCCCAGCAGCACTTAAGGTCTCTTCCGAAAGTGTTGCGGCATAGCCTTTATTATCACCATCATGAGCGTCTAATTGATTGCCCAAACATGTCGCATGCACACCAAACAGTGACAACAGAGAATGCAGCTTTTCCCCACGATAAAAGCCAAGGACTTGCATTTGTCGATTGATCGCTTTGTAAGTTTCAGATTCGTCGACGAATGCAGTATCGAGATTTCGATTATACGCTTTTATCGAGCGATTCCATGCCACAGGAACTTGCTCAGGAATGTCAATTGTCGCTAACCGAATCTCTGTAAAATCGCGATTGGATAATGCCTGTTGAATACTGGATTGCACAGCATCCACTACTGCATCAAGGTGCTCAGGCACAAATCCTGGTGTCGGCATATTATAAAGAGCTTCATAACCACAACCGCCTGGACCTGAATGGGTATGCGTTGCCATTAGAACCAAACGATGTGGATCGAAACGATCGCTCAACGTTTCATTCAAGCGTTGGATTACAGTAATTCGAATTGCTGAAGTAATACAGCCAAAATCTAGACAACATAAAATTAATGGAGCATCTCGATCTTTTTGAATGGTCACTGTTCTCGCATACAGCGCAGTTCTTTTTTTATAGGCACGGTGATGCCACATCCCATAGCCAAACATGGCATAGCCTTTGGGTTCGATGTTAATTTCATCTTTCCCCCACCCAACAATATACATATGCAAAATCCTTTTGCTTTTATTATTCGATTTTGAAACTTAAAATCTGTTTAAAATTTACCCTATTTCTCGATCAATTACATTATTCAGCACAAATAAATATCACCAACTTCACGAATAAAACGCAATAAATTGAAATTAAAAAATATGAATTTTCGCCTAATTGACAAAATGTCACGTTTGCTCGACTAAAGGATAAATGTATTCCGTTTCTTTTTTGCTTATCTTTTACTCAGGATTATAAAAATGAAGATGGATACTAAAATGAATTTAAGTCCGTATGACGAACTACCTAGAACGCCGGCAAATTTTGTTGCCCTTTCTCCACTCAGATATTTAGAGCGTGCGGCCTACATCTACCCTCAGCAAGATGCAATTATTCATGGTACACGCCGGATTAGCTGGAAAGAAAAGTACCAACGTTGCCGTCAATTTGCCGATCAGCTGCAAAAGCTTGGTATTCAGAAAAATGATACTGTATCAGTATTACTTCCAAATATTCCAGCCATGATCGAAGCGCATTTTGCAGTGCCTATGGCAGGCGCTGTACTCAATACATTAAATACGCGCCTAGATGCAAAAACACTCGCATTTATGCTTGAACATGCTGAATCAAAAGTACTTTTAGTTGACCCTGAATTCTCAGAATTAGCACAGGAAGCTTTAGCACAAGTTCCTCAGGACATTTATGTTATCGATGTTGCAGATACTGAATATGAATTCAATGAACAAGCGCCCCGTATTGGAAAAATTGAGTATGAATCTTGGCTTTCACAAGGTAATCCTGAGTTTGAGTGGCAATTACCACAGGATGAATGGGATGCCATCAGCTTAAACTACACCTCAGGCACAACTGGGAATCCAAAAGGTGTGGTCTATCATCATCGTGGGGCTTATATTAATGCAGCAAGTAATATCATTGCTTGTGGTATGACACCCCGTGCCACCTATTTATGGACTTTGCCTCTGTTCCATTGTAATGGATGGTGTTTCGCTTGGACCATGGCCGCCAACGGTGGCACAAATGTTTGTCTTCGAAAAGTTGATCCAGCACAGATCTATCAATTGATCGCGGATCATCAAGTCGATTACTTCTGCGGTGCACCAATTGTATTGTCCATGTTGATCAACACACCAAAAGAGCAACAACGCGAAATTAATCATCGAGTTGAAGTGATGGTTGCTGGTGCAGCGCCACCAGCTGCCATTATTGAAGGTATGCGAAATCTAGGAATCAATGTTACCCACGTCTATGGTCTCACTGAAACCTATGGACCATCAGCGCTATGTGCTTCGCAAGCAGGCTGGAGTGATTTAAGCATCCAAGAACAAGCTCAACTACATTCACGTCAAGGTGTACCTTATCCACTTCAAGATGGGATGAAAGTACTAGATCCTGAAACGATGCTGCCTGTACCGAATGATGGTCAGACCATGGGGGAAATTATGTTCCGTGGCAACATTGTCATGAAAGGGTACTTGAAGAATCCTGAAGCCACCGCTGAAGCATTTGCTGGTGGATGGTTCCATACTGGCGATCTTGCCGTATGCCAGCCTGATGGTTATGCCAAAATCACAGATCGCTCGAAAGATGTGATTATTTCTGGTGGTGAAAATATTTCTTCACTTGAAGTGGAAGAAGTACTGTATCAACACCCTGCCGTGCTGACAGCTGCAGTTGTTGCAAAACCTGATCCACGTTGGCAAGAAGTTCCATGCGCATTTATTGAATTGAAGCAAGGGCAACAAGCTACACCTGAAGAAATCATTGAATACTGCAAACAACATCTTGCTCGATTCAAGGTACCTAAAGACGTAGTGATTACTGAAATCCCTAAAACTTCAACAGGTAAACTGCAAAAGTTTGTGTTGCGAGATTGGGCAAAAGATCGTGCTGCACTCTAAATATTAAGCATCTAAGAAATAAAAAAGGTCTGAAACATCAGACCTTTTTTTTGACCATTAACGATCAGAGATAAGTGCAACTTGCTGAACGTAATTCAGCAAATTTAACTTAGATTGTGCAACAGCATCCTCACCTAAGTTTTTTTGAATATCACGTTCAATACGAAGTAAATGCTGACGTATTGCATGATGCTCTGCAGCATTGTAAGTCTTCATAAATTCTTTAATAACAGGCTCACCTTGTGCAATCATACGATCGACCCAGCGGTGCAATTGTGCTGTCTTTTTCGCCCCTTGTTGAGGTGTCAAATAAGATAAGATCATGCTCTCGTCTTCATTGCGTAATAATTTACCAATACGCAAAAATTGACGACGACGAGCCTCACCTGATGTTATCAATTGAACATCCAATAAAGCTTCAATTAAGCGCTCTTCCACAGGAAGGCTTTCAATCTTTTTTTTGGGTAACTCAGCAAGTTGAGCCCCTAAAGCAGCCATACGTTGTACAGCTTTCTTTTGTTCAGTTTTACTTGCACGTCCTTCTAAAGACTCAAAATCATCTTCAGTAAAACGTTGCGATCGACGTGCCACGATTATTCAGCCTCGTAAAATTTTGCTGCGAATAATGCTTGAACTTCAGACAAAGCTTTCTCTTCATCTGCCCCTTCAATCACTAGTCTTAATGTAGTTCCTTTGCCTGCACCGAGCATGAGCAAAGACATAATATTTTTGGCATCGACTAATTTATCGCCCTTACCAATTTTAATCGAACTTCGAAATTTGGTAGTGACCTCAATGAGCTTGCCTGACGCACGCGCATGTAATCCTAATTTGTTAATTACGTCAACAGTTGTGTCAATCATGACCAGTGCTTCATTTCTCTATGCAAGACCTGAATAGACCATTGTGCCTCAAGCGCCTTTTTGAGTCTATCCACAATAAATACAGAGCGGTGCTGACCACCTGTACATCCTATCGAAACCGTAATGTAATGGCGATGCCCTTCTGCAAAGGCAGGCAACCACTTCTCTAAAAACTGCTTTAAATCCTCAAACATCATATTCACTTGGTCAAATGATGTCAGGAATTTTTCAATGGGCTCATCTAAGCCCGAATATTTTCTAAGCTCTAAATCCCAATGTGGATTGGGTAAATGCCGCACATCAAAAATAAAATCAGCATCCAACGGAATACCATGCTTATATCCAAAAGACTGTAAAATAACAATTAAGTTATCTACCTGCCCTAAGCGGGATAATAATGTATCTTTAAGATCATGGACACTTTTATCTGATGTATCAATCTGTACAGTTGCTCTTAATTGAATCGGCAACAGTAATTGTTTCTCTTCTTGAATGCACTCATTCAGACTTTTAAAACGATTCGCCAGTGGATGAGGTCGACGCGAGGCACTAAAACGAGCAATTAACTCTTGATCTTTGGTCGTGAGATAAATGACCTCGACTTCACCATGTTTTTCCAGTTGCTGATAAACTTGCTCAAATTCTTGCAAATCAGCGCGTGTACTCCGAACATCAACCCCTAAAGCCAATTGTTCTAAATTATTTTCTTGATCTAACTTTCCAACGATCTCAGGAAGTAATGCTAGCGGCAAATTATCGATACAGTAATAACCTAAATCTTCGAGAACCTGCAATGCAGATGACTTCCCTGAACCGGATTGTCCTGTAACAATAAGAATTCGCTTCATGCACCACACCTGACGATCATCATCGAGTTTAATCCTGTTTTAAAGACTGATTTGTAAATTGTCGATCAAGCGTGTCGAACCAATTTTCGCAGCAACAAATAACACAATATCTTGGTCAAATTGCTCTACTGCCTGCAACATTGGATTACGTGCTTCAACATAATCCACGACAAAGCCAGCATCACTTAAAGTTGATTTTATCTCAGCAAGAACCTCTGTAAGCGCTTGACCTTGTTTTAAATTTGTTTCAGCAGTTTTTAAAGATTGATAAATGACTGGTGCAATTTGACGATGTTCAGCCGAAAGATAACCATTACGTGAACTTAATGCCAAACCATCTTCAGCACGTGCAATTGGCACACCAATAATTTCAATCGGCATGTTCAAGTCACGTACCATTGTCTTAATCACAGCCAACTGCTGGTAGTCTTTTTGACCAAAAAATGCAAAATGTGGTTGTACGATATTAAATAACTTCGTTACTACTACCGCAACACCATCAAAGTGCCCCGGACGTTGAGCACCACATAAATCATTGGTAATTTGACCGACACTAATGTTTGTTAAGCGAGGTTGACTGCCATACATTTGCTCAACTGAAGGTGCAAAAATAATGTCACAACCCTCTTCAGCCAACAACTGACTGTCTTGATCAAGTGTGCGTGGGTAACTGTCATAATCTTCATTTGGGCCAAATTGAATCGGATTCACAAAAATACTGACCACAACCACATCACATAATTTACGTGCTTCACGTACTAAATTTAAGTGACCTTGATGTAGATTCCCCATGGTCGGGACAAAACCAATAGTCTTTCGTGCTTGACGAGCAGCATGAAGTGATGCGGTTAAACCATGGATTGTTGTTTCAGTTTTCATGATTAAAGCTCAACTTGGAACGTATGTTCTTTAGCAGGGAAAGATTGATCTAGTACAGCAACATGATACGATTTGATTGCATCAAGAATGGCCGTTTCACCAGACTGTTCTTTCATAAAATTACGTACAAAACGTGCAACACGACCGAAGTTTAATCCCAGCATATCTTGAACAACCAGAACTTGACCATCGGTTTGTGCTCCAGCACCAATACCAATCACAGGTACATGCGGAAATAGTTCTGTAATTTCTTGACCCAATTGTGCAGGTACACACTCTAGCAATAACACTGCAGCCCCAGCCTCAACAACGGCTTTACAATCAGCAATCAGCTGATCCGCAGCTTCACGCGTTTTGGCTTGTAATTTATAGCCACCAAATACATGAACGGATTGTGGCGTTAGTCCAAGATGGACACACACTGGAATACCATTGCGAGTCAATACTTCTACCGTTTCAGCAAGCCAAGCACCACCTTCAAGCTTGACCATTTGTGCGCCAGCTTGCATCACTTTTTTCGAGTTTACTAGTGCATCATTGAGTGTGGCATAACTCATAAAAGGCAGATCAGTTAAGATGAAAGCATGGTTATTTCCACGACGTACAACTGAGGTGTGATAGACCATATCTTCCACATTCACAGGCAACGTTGAATCATGGCCTTGAATAGTCATCCCAAGCGAATCACCAATTAAAATGGTATCTATTTCAGCAATTTCCATTGCCTTCGCCATACTGGCGTCATAACAAGTCAGACATGAAAATTTTCGACCTTGCTGTTTGAATTGTCTTAAATCGCTCAGACTGATCATAAGATGTCCTCTAACACAGTTCCTTAGAACATTTTAAAGTTTAAATATTGATCCAAGATGAATCTGCTAAAACATCCAATTGGCTGTGTTTTGCAATATTCGTTTCTCGAATTTTCTGTCCATGAATTTCTAATTCGACATCCAGATCTAATAACGGCAGTATGACAAAATCTCGCTCAAATATCCCGATATGTGGAACAGTTAAGCGATCATTTTGAATCGTTTGATCACCATATAACAATAGATCTAAATCGAGTGTGCGTTCACCCCAACGACGTAAACGCACCCGCCCTGCTTCATTTTCTATTTTTTGTAATTCATCTAATAATTCAAGCGCCGTTAGACTCGTATCTAAACGAACGACCGCATTGTGGTAATGTGGTTGGTCTTGAGGACCCATAGGTGGACTATGATAAAGCCTTGATGCTTTCACCACACCCAGCATTGCCAGTTTCGTATAGGCTTCTGCCATCAACTGCTGAGAATCACCTAAATTACTTCCCAGTCCAATATATGTTCGTACTGTCATTGGATAGGACCAAACACCACTGTATTTAAATCACGTTTGACACGTTTACGCTTCAAAATAGGATGATCAGCTGCAATACCATTATCCAAAGCGATACTCGCATTTTGCTCTGTTCTTCGCTCATTCGCTGAAGCGGCCTTACGACTGCGGCGGCTACGTGACTCCGTTTCTTTAACTAGCGGTTCAATCTGCTGAGGCTTTGTTTCCGCAACATCTTCGATCACGGCAACTTTACGTCGTGATTTAGTCCGTTGACGATTGTACTGCGCAATCACACGCTCTTTTTCGTCCAAAGACATCAACTGATAAGCATCCCACCATTGACCCATGCCATTGGTCGTCTGATCTCCAGACTTTTCACGCAGCAACATAAAGTCAAAACCTGCTCTAAAACGAGCATGACCTGAGAGTGCTTCAATTTGCTGAGGTTTTGGGTTCAACAAACGAGTTTGCATTTCCCAAACTTCACGAATAAAGGTTTCTGCAAAACGCGGGATAATCGTGCGTGTCGCTTGGCGCTTCAGCACATCTAAGCCAGCTTGAGCACGTGCTTCAGCTGCCACAACACCTTTATGCATATAAAAATCACAACGCTCAAGGAATGGTTTCCACAACAATACCGCATAGAAAAATGCAGGGTTGATCGTTTTACCAATTTGAATTCGCTGATCTGTATTTTTCGCTGCACGTTCAATAAATGCATCAATATGAGGAGGAATATCTGCAAATAATTGTTTCCAGATTCCAAACTCAATCAACATTGGGAGCACACGATTCAAATGCCCCATTGTGAATAACTTTTGAGATTCATCATATAAACGATGGGGTGATACATCACGTAAAAGCAAGGCTGCTTCAGGTGTAAATACATCTAAAATTGCAGGATCAATTTTAAAGTTAAGTTTCGCAGCAAATCTCAGTGTTCGTAACATACGAACTGGATCTTCTTCAAAACGTAACTTTGGATCACCCAATAAACGCAATGTTTTTGTTTTTATATCATCAATAGCGTTACAGAAATCAAGAACGATACCCTTACGCGGTTGGTAATACATCGCATTGATTGAGAAATCTCGACGAGCAAAATCTTCTTCAATTGAGCCCCAATTATTATCTCTTAGAATCATCCCTGCAGCAGAAGTCACTGCTTTTTTAGGAGGAGCTCGGAAAGTGGCCACTTCAATTAATTCACGACCAGAATAGACATGAGCCAACTCAAAACGACGACCAATAATTCGGCAACGACGACCAAATACTTCTTTAATTTGTGAAGGTGTCGCATTGGTTACAGCATCGAAATCTTTAGGCGCAAGTCCAAGCATCAAATCACGGACACCACCACCGACGATGTAAGCTTCATAGCCGGCTTTAGTTAAAGAATCAATAACATCTAAAATGGAAGAAGGTAATTGTGCAGTGGATAAACCGCACTTTGACGCGTGCAAAGTTTGCAAAAGACGCTGTCTCCTACGTCAGAACGTAAAATCATAATTGTGCTAATCATAGCTCTAACACAATCAAAGGGCAATTTTATTCTCCAAGATTCACCGTCAAAATTGATTAAATTTCAACACCCCTTAGTGCCATTTGACCTCTATAAAAATGTGTTAGAGGGCTAACTGGTTGCGATTCTTTTCGATAAACTTTGGACCTATTCCTTTGACATTTTGAAGTTCATCTACTGACTTAAAACTGCCATGCTTTTGCCGATACTCAATAATTGCAGCAGCTTTCTTCTCACCCACTCCTTTAATCATTTGTAGTTCAACCATTGAAGCCGTATTAAGACGAACTTTAGTTGATTGCCCGACACCACCAGCTGATTGCTTTGATGATGTATTTACGGCTGGTCGAGATAAATAATGGTTCGCACTTTGCCGGTTAAGTCGTTGATCATGAGCTTCTTGCTCTGCTTTCCATTTTAAGTAAGATTGATCAAACTGTTGTGGATATGCCGAACTGATTAAACTCACACATGCAGTAAATATCAGAAGAAGAAAAGAAATGATGCTATTCATGTTGAACCTGAATGTTATTGTTATGTTGCTTTAGATACACTTTTGCCTGACCCCACAATTGGTCCATTTCTTTGAGACTCATATTTTCAATGGGCGTATTTCTATTTTTTGCCTGCAACTCAATGTATGAAAAACGTTGTTTAAATTTGTGGATGGTTCCAAGTAGAGCCATCTCACTTGAAATGCCGATTTTACGTCCAACATTGATTAAAGAAAATAAACAATCTCCAAACTCCTCTTGTATTTCGTCGGAATTTTGATGGTTGAGCGCCTCTCTCAATTCAGATAACTCTTCATCTAACTTTTCATACGCTTGCTCAACATTTTCGAAATCAAATCCAATCTGAGCTACATTTTTTTGAATTTGTTCGGCTTGATCTAAGGCAGGACCCGCTTTAATTTCATCTAAACGTGATTTAGTTTTGTCTTTTTTCTCTTCAGCCTTAATTTTTTGCCAAAGTTCACTCACCTGCTGTTCATTCAGTTGTTCAAATTGAGCCGATTGAAAGACATGAGGATGTCTTCGAATCAACTTGTCGCACAACGTTTCCACCACATCATGAAAATTAAATGCTCCTTGCTCACTATACATTTGCGCTTGAAATACAACTTGCAGCAGAAGATCTCCTAATTCCTCTTTTATATGCGCTGTATTTTGTGATCGAACTGCTTCTTCAACCTCATAAGCTTCTTCAATCGCATAGCGAGTCAAGCTTTCAGGCGTTTGTTTTTGATCCCATGGACATTTCGCACGAAGCTCTTGCATGATATTTAAAAGTTTTTCCATGAAAGTTGATCTCTAGTGAATGATGAGTTTAAAGATATTGTTGATTCAATGAACAATCTTATGCTCAACTAGGAACATAAAATGATGTAAAACAACAAGGATTTTCGATGACATCTAGTATTTTTATCAGTGGCGCAGCACAAGGGATTGGCGCAGCTACCGCAAAACTATTCTATCAGCAAGGTTATAAAGTCGGTATTTATGACATCAATCTCGAACAAGCTGAACAATTGGCTCAATCTTTAGGGCCAAATGCTAAAGCGGGTTTGCTAGATGTTTCCCAATACGACCAATGGCAAAGTGCTTTAACTGAGTTCAACGAATGGGCTGGTGAAATAAATATATTATTAAATAATGCTGGCATCTTATATTCAGGGGCATTCGAAAATACAGATATCTCATCGCATCATCGAACATTTAATATCAATGTTAACGGCGTTCTCAATGGCTGTCATGCTGCGCTCCCTTTCTTAAAACAGGCCTCCCACGCACGTATCATCAATATGTCCTCTGCTTCTGCTATCTATGGTCAAGCTGATTTAGTGTCCTATTCAGCAAGTAAATTTGCTGTTCGCGGCATTACAGAAGGTCTTGATGTTGAATGGCAAAAATATGGAATACGCGTATTAGACATCATGCCATTATTTGTTCAGACTGCCATGGTAAAAGGCATGGATGCGGGTACGATTCAAAATATGGGAGTCAGTCTCAGCGCCCAAGACGTTGCTCAGGAAATTTACCGTGTCGCACGTTTAAAAAACCATCACTTAACCGTGACTCACCATACGGTTGGCATCAAAACTGAACTGATGTATCACCTGTCAAGATTCAGTCCCCAATTGATCAACAGAGTGACAAATTTACTATTAAGTAAAAAGAAATGACAAATTAGTCACATTTGTGTAATATTCTCTCGCCCCAACAGGGGCATTTATAACAATGCGTTACAAATGAGAATATATAATGAAAAAAATTTTAACTTTAGCTATCGCTACTGCTTTAACAACGACTCTTGCTCAAGCTTCGGGTGAACTACCAACCAAACAACACTCAACTGCTGAACTCAAGGCAATGGATTGTGCAACACTAGCTGTTGAAAAAGCCAATGCTAAGCGTAACTTAGAAAATGCTGATAAAAATATTGCAGCTGCTGCAACCCAAACGCCAGCTAAATCATTGAGCAAATGGGCGGGTATGGCAGGTAATGCATTATCTACTTTCGGTGGCAACTCAGAAAAAGCAACAAAAATGGGGCAAGTTGCAAACTCTGTAGCGGGTGAAAGCGATACTTCTGATGCTGCAAATATTCCATTACAGCAACAGATCAAAGCTGCATCGCAAGCAAACATCGATAATATTGGAATCTATCAAGGTTCTAAAAAATGCAAAATCTGATTTAACGCTATTTGAGTGATCAGTCATAAAAAGCCTGCTAAAGCAGGCTTTTTTTTAATTCCCCTGCACCAAACGTCTTGCGCTAATGATGCCTGGTTGCTGTTCCAATCGAGCCAACAAGCGAGACAATTGAGCCAAACCTTTGACCTCAATCAACAGCTTCATATTGGCAATACCATCCGCTTCGGAAATGGTATTCACTTGGCGAATATTAATCTGATCTGAAAAAATCACTTGGGTTAGATCCTTCAGCAGTCCTCGACGATCATAAGCCTCAACCACAATTTGGACACTCTGCCCTCTTGTCGGTTGCATTTCCCAATCTGCTTCAACAGCGCGTTCAGGTTCTTGGCTGATCATACGTACATAATCCGGACAAGCCACCTTATGAATACTCACCCCACGATTGAGTGTGATATATCCAGCAATCGACTCACCATGAACAGGCTGACAACATTGTGCAATATGTAGTTCAACATTATCCAAACCGTCAATCAGAATCCCATGCGCTGATAATGTATGACTCGCCCGTGGATTTAATGCTGGCTTCAGCACTAACTCAGGCTCATCTTGATCCAAGTGCATATGACGATTGACTTGATTAATCAATGCATGAAGACTGATATCTCCACTCACCAAGGATACAAGAATGTCCTCACCTGTTTTAACGTTAAAATGAGCACAATAATCACTCAAATCAATACTTTTTGGGTGAATTGCAAGACGTGATAATTCCTTGGTGAGAATCTCTCGACCGACTTCTAAGTTCTTACTACGGTCTTGCTGTCTGAACCAATGGCGCAACTTGTCTCTTGCACGTGCTGTCTTGATATAACCTAAAGAGTTCACCAACCAATCACGATTTGGCTCACGATCTTTCTTGGTCAAAATCTCGACTTGTTCACCTGTTTTTAATGTATAAGTCAGTGGAACATAACGTTGGTTCACACGTGCTGCATAACACTTATTACCAACCTCAGTATGCACATGGTATGCAAAATCTAAAACGGTTGAATTACGCGGTAATTCTTTAATGTCACCATCACGACTAAAAACATAAATTTTTTCAAAATCTTCAAAATCTTGAAGCTGATTGAAATTTTCAGTTTCGTCTTCATTCGGATGCGCACCTGCTTCATTTCGTTCTTGATAATGTTCAAGCACGGAACGTAAAGAGTGCAAACGATGATTAAATGAATAATCTGTAGTTTTGGCACCTTCTTTATAATTGAAATGAGAACAAACGCCTAACTCAGCTTCTTCATGCATTTCAGTGGTTCTGATTTGTATCTCTAAAGATTTATTTTCAGCAATCACTGCAGTATGTAAAGAACGGTAGCCATTGGCTTTTGGGTTAGTGATGTAATCATCAAACTGATGGGGAATATGACGCCAGATTTGATGTACGATCCCCAAAGCGTGATAACACTCAGATACATTCTGAACCAGTACACGAACAGCTCGAATGTCATATAGCTGATCGAAACTTAAGTTCTTACTTTTCATTTTTCGATAAATCGAATAAATGTGTTTCACACGACCTGAGATTTCAGCCTCAATGCCATGCTTCAACAACTCACTTTTCAGCTTATCGACCACGAATTGAATATATTGTTCGCGCTCTAAGCGTTTTTCATTGAGTAAAGATGCAATTTCTTTATAGCGCTCTGGTGCTAAATAACGGAACGCAAGATCTTCAAGTTCCCATTTTAACTGCGCGATACCAAGACGATGCGCCAAGGGCGAGTAAATGGTCAAAATTTCTCGTGCGACACGCTCTTGACGCTCTTTTGGAGAGTTTGCCAACTCACGCAAAGCCAGCGTACGCTCAGCCAACTTGATTAATACAACGCGAACATCCTCTGTTACTGAGATCAACATCTTGTAAATCCCAGTTAAATGTTCACGCTGATTATTATTGAAGTGATCTTCTAAACGTTTATTTTTTTCGATCAGCTCTGACAACTTACCCATTGCCAAAGTGCCTTTCACCAAATTGTAGACACTTTCACCAAAGCTTTTACGAATCTCCTCAAGCGACGTCATGCCCTCACGCACACTACGATAAAGCATCGCTGCTGACAAAGTATCTTCATCAACATGTAGGTGAGCCAAAATATCTGCCATACCTAAGCCAGTCGCGAAGGTATTGGTTTTATGATGGTGATCAGAAGTCAGTTCTTTTTTTAAAACACTAAGAGCGACTTCTTCTAATTTTTTAAGTTCTGCACCGTCTAAAATAATCCGCGCACGGTCTAGCCAAGTTGCTAAACCAAGTTGCGCTTCAGCGGCATGTTCTACAGTCGTTTCCTCAGACAACTCAGTCAGTCGTCCAGGTAACTGCTCACGTACTGTGACCATACCCTTCTCCTTTTTTAAATCTAATCTTCATTTTATTAAATCAACACTTAGCACTAGCTTTTTTCAAATAAAGCAATAGATTCAACATGGCCTGTATGACTGAACATATCCATCACACCAGCTTTCTTCAACTGATAGCCATGTTGTACTAAAATCCCTGTATCACGTGCTAATGTAGCAGGATTACAGGAAACATAGACGATTTTTTTTGCACCAAAATTTGGCACATAGTGCATAATTTCTTCAGCTCCAGCGCGTGGTGGGTCTATTAAGAGTGCATCGAACCCTTGATTTGCCCAAGAATGTTGCGAAAAATCTTGCGTTAAATCCTGAGCATAAAATTTTACGTTTGTGATGCCGTTTTTCAGTGCATTTTCTGTCCCACGCATCACCATTTCCTCACTTCCCTCCACCGCGACGACCTCACCCCGTGTTACAGAACGTGCAAGTGGCAATGAGAAATTCCCTAGACCACAGAATAAATCAAGAACACGCTCATTTCCGCTCAGGTCAAGCAATTCACATGCCAGCTTCACCATTTGTGGATTAATGGTGGGGTTCACCTGAGTAAAGTCAGTCGGTTTAAAACCAAACGTCACGTTAAAATCAGGTAGTGAGTAATGTAATCGCTCAGATAGGTCACCATCCGCACGATGAACACTACTTACACCAGCAGGTTGCAAATAAAGCTGCCATGATCTTTCTAACGCAAATTCACGCAGTTGGTTGACATCATTTTGCGGTAATTTGTTGGTATGACGTATCAAAAGTGCAACCTCTTGATCTCCTTTCGCCAATTCAATATGACCTATATCTGCTTTTGCTTTTAGATTTTCAAGGAGTACCTTGAGGTGAGGTAACGCAGCATCTAGCTCTGCATCTAAAATTTTGCAGGTTTTAATTTCAGTAAGCTGATTAGATTGAGCCTCACGAAAACCCATGACTAATTTATTTTTTTTAGCAATGTAGCGAACGCCAATACGCGCCTTGTGACGATAATCTTCACGTGTCGAACGCAATGGTTCTAGCCACGACTCTGGAAGAGCACCTGCAAAGTGGGTGAGATGCGACTCTAAAACTGATTGTTTTAAACGAATTTGTTCATCTAATTTTATGTGCTGCATATTACAGCCTCCACATTTTCCAAAATGTGGACAAACTGGCTGTGTACGAATTGGACTCGGCGCCCCAATCAACTGCACACAATCAGCTTCTTCTAATTTTTTTGCCTGATGGGTAATTTGAGCTTCTACTGTTTCTCCTGGCAGTGCAAAACGAATAAAGACCTTTTTACCCAATTTGTCTTGAGGATGTTCCTGTCCTTGAAAATGTGCGATCCCTCGCCCTTCGTGTGAAAGTCTCTCAACTGTAAATGTATAACGAGGAAGTTGAGATGAGCGATGTGCGGCACGTTGTTTCAAAGAGATAACCTAATGTTGAGTTGATTTAAAATCCGAAGCGGTGAAGTCAGTTTTTTCAGCAGTTTCTTGCCAAATACGCAAAAATTCTGTTTGCTGGGGTTGACCTTGAAGATAATGAATCGTCGCTTGAATCCACAGACGATGATCTTCAGGCAAAATCTGTCCTTTTAACAATACATAGCGCAGATAGACTAACCATGTGTTTAAAACATCCCCTTCACAATAACTGGTTAATTCTATCCAATTATTGTTACGAACATATTCAGGGATAAAATAACCTGGTGTTCCGCGCTTACCCGGGTAACCGAGCATATAAGCGACATCATCCAGTTTTTGGAAGTGACGCGCATTAAACATTGCCATAAAATCCATCAAATCAATATGACGATGATGGTAACGATTCTGGTAGTTATTATAGCGCTTTTGTGTATCAATTTCGCCTTGATCAAACAGACTTGGCGCAGACAACCCATGATACATTGCTCTATACATAATAACAGGCAGATCAAATTGGGAGCCATTCCAACTGACTAAAGTCGGATTACGTTTATCAAAAATTGATAGAAATTTTTGTAAAATTTCAGGTTCTGAATAATGTTCACGACTGAATGAAAATAATTTCATTCCCGCCTTTTCATCAATCCATAGTCCTGAAATACAGACAATTTCATGTAAAGCAAGTCGCTGAAAGTCAGTGCCCGCTTCTTGACGTCTTAACTTACTCAGCGCTTGTTCAATACTATCTTCTGGTAAATCTAAGCCATATAGATGCGCTCCTGATTTAAGATCGGTCAATGTTTCAATATCAAACACTAAAACAGGTAAGCGCATATAGATTTACTCGAATTTATTGTTCATCTTCTACAGAGAATAACCCCGTAGAGAGATAACGATCACCACGATCACACACGATACATGCAATCACAGCACTAGGATGTTGTTCAGCGATTTTTATTGATGCCCAAACTGCACCACCAGAAGAAGTACCAGCACTAATTCCTTCCTTACGTGCCAATTGACGAGCCATTTTTTCAGCTTCAATTTGTGGAATATCCATAATTTGATCAACACGAGAAGCATCAAAAATCGTCGGTAAATATTCTTGAGGCCAACGGCGAATACCTGCAATATTCGACCCTTCAGATGGCTGTAAACCAATAATTTGAATATTTGGATTTTGTTCTTTGAGGTATTTTGAAATCCCCATGATGGTTCCCGTTGTTCCCATCGAACTTACAAAATGCGTAATTTTACCGCCAGTTTGTTGCCAAATTTCTGGACCAGTTGTCAAATAGTGTGCTTGGACATTGTCTGGATTACCAAATTGATTGAGTACTAAACCTAGACCATCTCTTTCCATTCGCAATGCGATATCACGAGCTTCTTCCATATTCTCGGATTCAATAAGCTCAGCACCATACGCACGCATTGCATCTTTGCGCTCTTGACTAGAGCTTGCAGGCATAATCAATTTCATTTTATAGCCACGCATTGCCGCAACCATGGCTAATGCAATACCTGTGTTACCGCTAGTCGCTTCGATCAGCGTATCACCTGGCTTAATGTCACCACGTTTTTCAGCTTGCATGATCATGTTATATGCTGGGCGATCTTTGACAGAGCCCGCTGGATTATTACCTTCCAGTTTTGCCAATACAGTCGCTTGAGTATGACTTGCCAGACGCTGTAACCTAACCAATGGGGTTTTACCCACATAGTGGTCTAATAAAAAATCGTCTGATTGAAAATCTACTTGTGTATTACTCATTATTTGCACCCATATTGAGGTGCAGGTATTGTATGAAAAAAAGTATCTCACTGCATCAATTTCAAAGGCTTTTTAATGAGGGTGATTAAAGCACCATCATTTTTTTAAAGCGTGCTAATATGCCCAACATGGGGAATGAGTCACTCTGCACATGTCGAATTTGAATAAAAAAATCTTCAATCGCTTAAAACTAAACCATGCTTATGGGCAATTGATTGCCCTCATTTTTGTACCCATTGCGGTACTGGCAAGCGTCGGCTCTGCACTGGTGCTCACAGAAACGTCTAATTCCGCAAAATCAGAACAACGCTTTGCCGCAAATGCAATTTTAAGTCGTTATAAATACACGACAGAAAACCTACTTATTGCGCTTGAAAAAAACCCCTCACAAGCGCAACAAGACCGCGCTAAAAGCATCTTACAAAAGATGTTTAATGAAAAATATTTACTCAGTGTCGCAGTCCTAGACCAACAACAAAAACCTTATTTTGGGTTAGGCTATCGCAATGAAAAACCTTGGCCTAGCTTCCCGACCAATGTACAAACATTTGGTCCGATTAAAGATCAACATAATCATATTTATGGCTTAGCATTAAATACGCCTGATCAAAGTAAAAAATGGCTTGTTATCGAGCTAGATAATCAACCTCTCGCCATCTCTCAATATCGTGTTTTCATTGTACTGATCACGACGGGTTTGTTGACACTTTTACTCTTATTACTGTGCTTGAACTTTTATTCACGACGTTGGATTGCACCTATGTACGAAATACGTATGCAATTACAGCGACTCAATGCAGACACACTCGACCAACACATGGTCATCAATAGTACTGGCGAGTTAAGGTTACTCCAACGTGATATTGCGAATGTCGTGAAGCGTCTACATTTCAGCTTTTTAGAGCTGAAGGAGCATACCGAGCAGACCGAAGACGATTTAAGACGTACGCTTGATACACTTGAAGTGCAAAATATTACTTATAAACAAGCACGCGATCAGGCCATTTCATCCAATCAGGCAAAATCTGTTTTTCTTGCCAATATCAGTCATGAGTTGCGTACCCCGCTGAATAGTATCGATGGTTTTATTCACTTGTTATTGCGCCAAGAGAATCTCAGCAATGATCAAAGCCTGTATTTGCAAACGATTCGCAAATCATCAGCACATCTTTTAGCACTAATCAATGACGTCTTGGACTTTTCAAAAATTGATGCCGGTAAACTTGAACTAGAAACCGCATCATTTGATTTAGAAGAAGCGATCTTCGATGTTATGGACATGTTGTCGCCATTAGCCGCCCAAAAAAATATCGATATGGCCTTCTACTATGCCGATAACATTCCAAAGTATGTGATTGGCGATGCTTTACGTTGTAAACAGATTTTGACTAACCTGATTTCAAATGCCATTAAATTCACCCCTGATGGTGAAATTATTGTACGTGTTCGAATGGAGCATGACGATCTAGAACATTGCCTATTGCATTTTAGTGTTCAAGATAGTGGTATTGGGTTAAGTGGTACAGACCGAAAACGGTTATTTGAATCATTTTCTCAAGGCGATGCTTCCGTCACTCGTCAATTTGGTGGCACAGGTTTAGGCTTAGCAATCTCAAAACAATTGGTTAATCTGATGCATGGCCAAATTGGCTTTGAAGATAACCAAGAACGCGCCCCAACTGAAAAGGGTTCAACATTCTGGTTTACTGCGAAATTTGCGGTTGATGAATATGAAATTATTCATCCGCAATTCCATGACATGCGTGTCATCTCCTATTTAGCCCACCCTGCAACTGCGAATGTTTTACGTCATTATTTAGAAAATTATGGTGTTGAACACACAGAAGCTCAATCCATTCTAGATTTATTCAGCCGTCTAAATGGTTTGACACATCAACCTGAAAATACGTGGTTGATTGTAGATCACAGTGGTGATCCAGAGGCTTTATTAAAAGAGATTCGCGGACGTTATCAAGGTCACTTAGCCGTATATGGCTATCAGATGGCGCTCGACCTCAACATGTTGAATGAATACAAAGCGAGACCACTGTATCAACCTCTGAGCCGTTCATCATTAATTCAGCTTTTGGAAAATCAGCCAATATTTGAAGTAGAACCTCATGATAACTTTAAAGCCCTTAATTTACATGTACTTGCAGTAGACGATCATCTACCAAACTTAATCGTTTTAGAAGCTTTGCTCGGCGAAATTAATGTTCAAACAACTAAAGCGCAAAGTGGACAAGAGGCACTACAAATTTTACAACAACAGATTCAAAATGATGAAAAGCCGTTTGATCTGATATTTATGGACATTCAAATGCCAGTGATGTCCGGCATCGATACGACTCGTGCGATCAGGTCACTAGAATCCACCATCGAGGGACGTCACACACCGATCATTGCACTTACAGCACATGCTTTAGCAGATGAGAAACAAAAGTTGCTTAAAGTCGGCATGGATGACTATGTCACCAAACCAATCCAAATGGATCAGATTATTCAAATTCTGACCCATTGGAGCAGTGATAAGTTTATTCATCCAATTAAATCCCAAGAAAAAACTTTACGTATCGAAACCTTAGATCATCAGGTTTTAGATTGGAAACAGTGCGTTCAATTGGCAGCGAATAAAGAAGACTTAGCACAAGATTTATTGAAGATGCTGGTGGACAGCTTCCCGAATGAACTTGCTGAAATAGAACAACTCATCGAACTTGAAGATTATCCGCAGCTCGAACATGTATTACACCGTTTATATGGGGCAACACGCTACGTCGGCACTCCGAATTTACAAAGCATCACAGGTGAATTTGAACAGTTCGTTTCAACGCTGCGTAAAGAGCGTAGAAAAGCAGATGAGCAATTTATTGAAAATGTGATGAAACGGCTGGATGAATTAAAACATGCGATTGGACAAGTGAAAGAAGCAGCCGAGTCTATTCTGAATCATTAATAGACGATCAACACACTGTATTAGGCAATACGTGATGACTCTACTGTCACGACAGTCTATTTTGGACATGTTATGCTTAAAACAAGGAACAATAAACTCGAGTCACAATAATGGCTGTAATACGTGTAGAAAAAAATAATGGAATTGCGACGGTTTTTCTGAATCGTCCCGACAAACGTAACGCGATGAGCTTTCAACTTTTGAAAGAGTTGGTGCAAGTCGCAAATAAAATTAAATCTGATCGTACTATCCGCTGTGTGATTCTCACTGGTGAAGCCAACGTATTTAGTGCAGGTATTGATTTAACAGACCTGAATAATCCACAAAATCGTGCTTATGCCGCATGGGAACTCATTAAGCCTGGTCAAAGTCTATTTCAAAAAGCTTTTTTAATCTGGCAAGAACTCCCTGTTCCAGTCATTGCAGCTATTGAAGGGTATTGCTTCGGTGCAGGTATGCAATTGGCTTTAGCGGCTGATATTCGAATTGCTCACCCCAACACCCAAATGTCGATTATGGAAACCCGTTGGGGCTTAGTTCCAGATATGGGGTTAACACGCTCAATCAAAGGTATTATTGGAGTCGACCTAGCCAAAGAATTATCATTAACAGCACGTGTATTTGATGGTCAATATGCCAAAGAAATTGGATTGATCACACATGTTGATAACGCGCCGATGCAAAAAGCTCAACAGCTTGCCGACGAAATGTTGCAGCGCTCACCTGATGCCTTAGCTGCAGTAAAACAGGTCTTAGATGCGATGGAACACGCACCCAAAAAATCACTTCGTCTTGAGAAAATTTGGCAACTCAAATTACTCCTTGGCAAAAACAGTCAAATTGCGCGTAAAAAAGATAAAAATCCAGATTTGGAATTTCTACCACGTCAATTCAAATAAATTGGTTTTCAAACTTAGATCAGGGATTAGCTTCAATAATGATTAACGGTCAAACTAAAATCGCATTCTTAGGTATGGGTTTAATGGGTAGCAGAATGGCGACTCGATTGATACAGGCTGGGTTTTACACTGCTGTCTGGAACCGAAGCCCCAACGCATGTGAGCCGTTAATCCAGCTTGGGGCACATCCCCTTCAACTCTCTGAGATAGCACAATTTGATCTGATCCTAACTTGTTTAGCCGATGACAATGCGGTAGAGGCTGTTTTTTCTCAAATTGAATCACTGATTCAACCCAAGCAGATTATTGTGGACTTCTCGAGTCTATCTGTGGATAAAACTAAAAATCTTGCACAACGTGCAACTGCTAAATCAGCGCATTGGATAGATTCTCCTGTGTCAGGTGGAACAGCTGGTGCTGAAAATGGCAGTTTAGTTATTTTTGCTGGCGGACCATCGAGCATCATCGAATCTTTACAACCAATGTATCAAGTTCTTTCACAACGTGTAACCTGTATGGGTGGAACTGGAACAGGACAAGCCACCAAAATTTGTAATCAACTCATCGTTGCTGCAAATAGCACACTCATCGCAGAAGCTGTTGCTTTAGCAGATCAGGCGGGTGTTGATACTCAACTGCTTGCACCTGCCTTAGCAGGTGGATTCGCCGACTCTAAACCTTTTCAAATTTTAACACCACGTATGGCAACGCACGAGTTTGAGCCTGTGCAATGGAAAGTTCAGACGCTGTCTAAAGATTTAAATAACGCCTTGAGTTTGGCTCGACAATTTGACCTTAATATTCCTGTCGCTCAACAAGCCTTAGAACAATTGAAAGCGCATCAATCCAACGGCTTTTCTGAATCAGACCTTGCCTCAGTCATTCTGCAAGTTGAACAAAACAATAAATAGGTCGCATTCAATATGAAGCTCGCTGTCAATTTATCGATGATCTTTACAGAAGTTCCACTCATTGAACGCTTTGCGCTGGCTGCTGAATATGGGTTCCAACATGTAGAAATTCAATTTCCATATGAGCTGAGTATTAATCAAATTCAGCATGAACTCAATGAACATCAACTTAGCTTGTGTCTCATCAACGTTCCTGCCGGAGATTTAATGCAAGGCAGATGCGGATTAGCAAGTAGCCCAAGTAAAACTGATGAATTCAAACAAGCTGTTGACTTAGCGATTGAATATGCATGCTCACTCAATATACCTCGAGTGAATATTTTGGCTGGCAAGCAACCAGATAATGTTGAATATCAGGTCTGCTATGAAACCTTAGTCTCAAATCTTAAATTTGTCAGCGAGATCTTCACAGCGCATGGGATTCAACCCGTTTTTGAGATGATTAATGGCTTTGATATGCCCAACTTCATGATTCAAACAATGCATCAAGCCAAAGAGTTACTGAAAGACGTCAATCATCCAGCTCTAAAAATGCAATTCGATTGCTATCACATGGCTAGAATGCAAGAAGACCTGATTCTGTCACTCAAAGAAAATATGCAACACATTGGGCATATCCAATTTGCAGATGTACCAGGTAGACATGAACCACTCACAGGGATAATTGACTATCCCGCTATTTTTGAATGCATTGCAAATAGCATGTATGAAGGATTTGTCGCAGCCGAATATCGCCCCCAATCTCATTCAACAGATTCTTTCGAATGGAAAAATAAACTTTTTTAATATCATCATATTGTGGTATAAAATTTGTTCAAAGTTTGAATTTTCAAGCAGAAAGCGCTATAGTGAAAGATGAGTTATAGTCAGGAAAATACACTTCTCATGAATTTAGAACCATCGCCCGGCGCTTCTAATTCTCACGAACTCTCTTTGAATTCTCCAAAACAAGACGTTCAAGCTTGCTTAAAAGTTGTTCAAGAAGCATTGCTTGACGTTAAAGCAAAAGAAATCACAACGATTGATGTTAGCGAAGTGAGCAATGTTGCAGATGCAATTGTCATTGCTTCAGGTACTTCTACACGTCACGTGAAAGCGCTTGCAAACAACGTCGCTGATGAAGCACGTAAAGCAGGTTTTCGCCCTATCGGTATTGAAGGCGAAAGCGATGCAGAATGGATCCTTGTTGATCTTGGCACTGTTGTAGTACATCTGATGTTACCTACAGCACGTAAGTTTTATGATCTAGAAAACTTATGGCGTAATGCTTCAACTACAGATTCTGTAGCATAAACATATTAAAGCGACCTTCTTGGTCGCTTTTTTATACTGTGCATTTTAAATTTATAACAATAAAGCCAACAAAAAAGAACTCATTAATTTGGTTTACCTTGATATGACCATGATAAAAGCCACAAGAACAGATCACGATGCATTAGTAGAAACATTAATGCAATCCTTTTGGAACGAAGAGTTTTGCAACTGGGCGATCCAAGCTGAAAAACTGAGTTTCCAACAAAAACATGCAAAACTTGAGCAATTCTTTAGTATTCAATTGAAAGATATCGCTCAACCATATGATGAAGTCTATACCAATCCCGATCGCTCAGTTGCTGCACTTTGGATTCCGCCAAATCAGTGGGATTTAAACCTCATTCAGCAGGTTAAACTACTCCCTCAATTAACGAAGATTATCGGTTTAAGACAACTGGTGAAATTTATTCACATCATTAATCTGGTGCAGAAACATCATCCCAGTGAGGCGCATTATTATCTACAACTCATAGGAGTAAGTCCTGACCAACAAGGACAAGGCTTAGCCAGCAAAGTCTTAGCACCTATTCTCACAAAGAGCGATCAACACGGTATCCCATGTTATTTAGAAACTGCAACACCAAGCAATGTTGGACTCTATCGTCATTATGGATTTGAAGTGATCTTTCACCTTCGCGATCTGCCCTACGATGCACCTGAAATTTGGGGAATGTGGCGAAAACCTACACATGAAAAATAAAAAAACCACCCGAAGGTGGTTTTTTAAAAACAAGCTATGAATTAGTGACCTGTACCGTTGATGGCTTTCGTCATATCTTCAACAACTTTCTTCGCATCACCAAAGATCATCATTGTTTTGTCGTTATAGAACAAGTCATTATCAAGACCCGCATAACCTGTCGCCATAGAGCGCTTGATCACCATAATGGTACGAGCTTTATGTGCTTCAAGAATAGGCATACCATAAATTGGTGAGTTTGGATCATCTTTCGCTGCAGGGTTAACGACGTCATTCGCACCGATGACCAATACCACATCTGTTGCTGGGAAGTCTGAATTAATCTCATCCATCTCTAAGATGTCTTCGTACGGAACATCTGCTTCAGCTAAAAGAACGTTCATGTGACCAGGCATACGACCAGCCACTGGGTGAATCGCAAAACGTACTGTTACACCTTGCTCTTTCAATAAGTTTGCAAGCTCTTTCACCGCATTTTGAGCACGACCTTGCGCCATACCATAACCCGGTACAATAACAACACTGTCTGCATTTGACATTAAGAAGCCAGCATCGTCAGCAGAACCAGAACGGTAGTTGCGTTGAACTGCTGCACCAGCTGCTGCTGTCGGTGCTGCAGCACCACCCATTGCACCACCAAACAATACGTTGATGATTGAACGGTTCATTGCTTTACACATGATATAAGACAGAATTGCACCTGACGAACCTACAAGCGAACCTGCAACAATTAACATGTTGTTTTCAAGCGTAAAACCAATCCCTGCTGCCGCCCATCCAGAGAATGAGTTAAGCAAAGACACCACTACTGGCATATCACCACCACCAACAGGCGCAATCCATACCCAACCAAAGGCTAAAGCAAGTGCTGTCATTGCCCAGAACGAGGTCATGTCACCCGTCAAGAAGAAGTGAATCCCTGCTGCTAGCATCGCAATAAAAATCAAAGCTTGAACAGGTTTAACCCATGCACCTGAAATCGTTTTTGCCCATTTCTTTGCCGCCAATTTACCATAAGCAAATACCGATGCAGTGAATGTAATGGCACCAACGAAACATCCTACGAATAATTCGAATAAATGTACGCGACTCATTTCATGGAAGTTCACACCATTTGCAGCCAGTAAGTCTGACCCAAGCTCGACGAGCTTATTGTTGTGAATAATTGCAGCGATCGCAATCAACACTGCAGCAAGACCCACGAGTGAGTGCATGAGAGCAACTGTTTCTGGCATTTGTGTCATAGGCACTGTACGAGCTCGAGCAATACCAACAATCGCACCCAATACCATTGCACCGACAATCATCCATACCACAGGATTATCAGCAACAAAGAAAGTTGTTAACACGGCGATTGCCATTGCAATCATACCGTAACGGTTACCTGCAATTGCTGTCTTAGGACCAGACAAGCCACGCAAAGTTAAGATAAAAAGAACGGCACCGATTAGGTAAAACCAATCCGCATACTCACGAATAAATTCCATGTATTAACCCTCTTTTTTCTTTTGCTTTGGCTTAAACATTTCAAGCATACGAGCGGTTACAGCGAAGCCACCGAAAATATTAATGCTTGCTAAGAAAACAGCGATCGCACCTAATACACTCACCACATTGATGGTTTGAAAATCAACAGCCCCCTCAACACCCATAACAGGTAGACCAACAGTTTGGATCATCGCACCGACAATAATAATTGAAGACAATGCATTCGTTACGGCCATCAGCGGCGTGTGAAGCGCAGGTGTCACTCCCCAAACAACGTAATAACCTACGAAGATTGCGAGGACAAAAATTGTAATAGTTTCAACCATGATCAGTCTCCTTAACCACGCTTCAACAGCACTTGACCACCATGAGTGACAAGCAATGCTTTTTGGATTTCATCTTCTTGATTAATGCTGTAGTTTTTATCTTGATCAAAAAGCGTTTCAACAAAGTTATAAACGTTACGTGCATATAGCGCTGAAGCTTCTGTAGAAACGGTCGCTGGAATATTTGGAATACCCAAAATTTTCACGCCATTATCAGTCACAACAGTTTCACCGCATTTTGAGCCTTCAACGTTACCGCCAGTTTCAACTGCCATATCGAGGATGACTGAACCTGGTTTCATTTTGGCAACTGTTTCAGCTTTAATTAAGCGCGGTGCATCACGACCTGGTAAAAGCGCCGTCGTGATCACGATGTCAGCATTCGATACCGCTTTGTCTACAATTGCAGCTTGGTCTTTAATATATTGTTCACCAGGCATCCAACCATAACCATTTTTTGCAGCTTCATCGGCACGCGCTTGCTCTTCTGCTGACATTGGTACGTCTAACCATTTACCGCCTAAAGATTCAACTTGATCTTTGGCTGTTGGACGTAAGTCTGTCGCTTCAACAATAGCACCTAAACGTTTGGCTGTTGCAATCGCTTGTAAGCCTGCTACACCAACACCCATAATGACTACACGAGCTGGTTTAACCGTACCCGCCGCTGTCATTAACATTGGGAACATACGTTGGTACTCTGCCGCCGCAAGAAGCACAGATTTATAACCTGCCAAGTTTGCTTGTGATGACAACACGTCCATATTTTGGGCACGAGATAACGTACGTGGTAATAACTCAAGTGCAAATGCAGACACTTGCTGAGCAGCGAATTGATCAAGTTCCGTATTACGGTACGGATCAAACATCGCAACCACTGTGGTGTTTGGGGCTAATTTTTGTATTTCTTCGCCTTTAGGTGCGCGAACTTTTAAAACCAATTGACTGCCGGTATAAGCATCATCAACAATTTTTGCACCAACCTGTTCATAGGCACTATCAATATAAGCAGCTTTAACACCTGCATTACGTTGGATAACGACACTGTGACCAGCACCAATTAACTTCTTTACTGTTTCTGGTGTCGCAGCTACACGACTTTCACCAACTACAGTTTCGGTAGGGATTCCGATCTGCATGAGCATTCCTCAAGCTAATTTTTCTTAAAGTAGATATCGCATTCCTGCGATATACCCCTGGATGTATTCATGTGAATTTTTTGGATTCTAATTGAACTTTTTTAAATTACCACCCAATATTTATTTAATAAATACCCTCATTTTGAACTCATGATTCACAATCATCACAAAAATTCATGGTATTTGATCTATCATTTTCATAAAAAATAGTTCCAGATTCGTTTAATTTTCGATCCATTTTTTAACAAAAAAGAAACTTTTTTCTAATTTATCGTCAGTATAGGGAGCTTGACTTTATTAAGCTTTGATCATTCTGACATTTTTTAGCTTTCTTTTTATCCCTTTTGATTGTGTTAAAGCGCCGTGCATGTCACATTTTTAGTTGCTTCTTTCATTCTCATAAATCTCAATTTGCCGAATTGACAAAAAATCAGACTAATCGATTCAAATTCTCACGTCATTCTTAAAAATTATAAATAAGACAAAATTTAGATAAATCTAGGTTTACACATTGGGCTTAGATTTTGGCTTAAAGATGAAATACAAGATGACAGATTCTTGAAAAGAATGCTTACAAACCGTGCAAAAAAAATTTGAAATATTTTTTTGATGTATTTTTTGGGTTGATAGACCACTGTTTTTTTCATATTACGCACCACAATGATGCATTTTAACAAAAAATCAAAACTCCTTATTTCGCTAGGTAGGTGATTAAGCGAAAATTAGAGATTGAATTTTAGAGCTTAAAATGAAGATTGGCTTATACTTTCATTATTTAAAATTGATTTTTAACATTTATGGTACTTAAGCTGACTCCCACTCAGTTAGGGAGTTTATGTGCGCTGTTGGCAGCATTCTTGTTTAGTAGTAAAGCGATCTTAATCAAACAAGCTTATGCAGTTTCTGAAGATGTTGATGCAACATTGCTGGTTGCCTTAAGGATGCTCAGTGCCTTACCCGTTTTTCTTTTTATTTGTTGGTTGAACCGAAACCGTAATCGTGGATTTTCAGCGCAGGATTGGGCCCTACTCCTCGTTGCTGGTTTGATTGGATATTATTTTTCAAGTTGGCTCGATTTTATGAGTCTGATGTACATCAGTGCCTCTTTGGAGCGTATTATCCTATTTCTATATCCCACCATGACAGTAATTGCATCAAGTGTAATTTTCAAACATCCTCTTTCACTGAAGACTATTTTTGCAATTGGACTAAGTTATGGCGGCACGCTTATGGTGATGCTCCAAGAACAAAGCAATGTGCCTCATGAAAGTAATTTTTGGCTAGGTGTGAGTTTAGTTTTCGCAAGCGCGATTTGCTTTGCGAGCTATCTATTGATGACTCCAAAATTAATTCAAAAATTTGGATCGTGGAATTTTACGGGCTTAGCGATGTCTATCGCCTGCTTAGGGACGATTCTTCACTATTTTATTGCTCAGCCAAGCCCTGTATCCAATATCCTTCAACAACCCATGGAAGTAATCGGATATGGTGTTGCATTAGGCATTGGGGTAACAGTGATCCCAACTATTCTCATTGCACAAAGTATTGCTCGTTTAGGTGCTTCTCAAACAGCCATGATTGGTTCACTCGGACCAATTCTGACCATTATATTGGCGACTATCTTTTTAGGGGAATCAATGAATATGATTCAATGGTTTGGTTGTGCGCTGAATATATTGGGTGTGATGATGATTACGCTTTCCAAAACTAAACTGAAATAAAGACAACATTAACCTCACAGTTCAAATTTCAAAATAATGCTTCACGATGAAACTTAGTCTTCATAGTGAATTTCTATTTTCCCTTGATCATCGTCAAATTTAATGTCGAGTGGAACAAAGTGGGAACCCGACGATGTAGACCCCATTTGATCATTTTCATTTCTTAGTGGGCATTCAGTTAAAGATAAGCACCCACAACCAATGCACCAATCCAGTTGTTGACGAAGTTGAAGCATATTTAAAATTTTTTGATCTAAAATTTTCTGCCACGCACTTGATAATGCGGTCCAATCTGATTTAGTCGCGGTTTTATTCTTAGGGAGTATGTTAAATGCTTGCTTCACTTCAGAGAGTGAAATCCCAACCTGCTGTGCCACTTTGATGATGGCAATCCTTCTCAGCATATATCGTGGATATCGCCGTTGATTTCCTTCCGTCCGCACACTCCAAATAAGTGCTTTGTCTTCATAAAATCTGAGTGCTGCGACCGATACACCACTTCGAGCAGCTAACGCGCCTATACTGAGCCACTGTTGTAATTTTTGTTCTTCCATGCTCTTGACCTCAAGTTAAGTTGAGCTTTCATAATTCTTTTCTAAGCTTAATGCAGAGAAGATAGAATGACAAAACCAAATAAGCCAACGTTTAGTTTAACCACTAAAAATCCGCCTCAGCTTTATTCTCCAAGGCAACTTGGATATAGCCACATCTGTGAGGTCAAACACTTCAACACAGTCGTTCATATATCAGGTCAAGGTGGTGAAAATGCCGAAGGACATTATTCCACTGATTATTCAGAACAACTCAACCAAGTCTTCGAAAATCTCAAAATTGCTCTCAGCTATGCACATATCGACTTTTATAATATTGCTGTTCTAAGCGTTTTGATTGTCAATTTTGACCAACAAAAACATCACCTGTTAAATCTGAAAATGAATACAATATGGAAAGATCAAAATTTCCCAGCATGCACACTAATCCCTGTGTCTCGCTTGGCATTAGACGCCATGCAAATTGAAATCGAAGCCACAGCTTACTGCTCCTCATCCACTGAGCCATTTATTCATGTATAACGATCTTGACGATTTAAATAAAAAAGACATCACGAATGACACTGCTTTACTTTGGTTGATGGCCATTGCTTGTGGTATTTGTGCAGGCGCTAATTATTATTCGCAGCCCTTAATTCACTCTGTTCAACTTTACTTTAATGCCCCTGCAACAGATGTGGCATTAACTGTTACTTTGGCTCAAGTCTCTTATGCTGTCGGACTACTTTTTATCGTACCACTTGGTGATATTCTCAATAAAACGAAATTAATCCCATTTTTAATGTTCTTTGCAGCAGTGGGATTATTTATTTGTGCTTTTTCACTCAACCTTTATATGTTATGGGCTGGCACAATTATCACTGGGCTTTTCTCAGTTGCAGCACAAATTTTGATTCCGTTTGCCACGATGGCAGTTCGACCAGAACGAACAGGCGAAGTTGTCGGGTTACTGATGAGCGGATTATTGGTGGGTATTTTGATTTCGACCAGTTTAGCTGGCTTGTTATCCAACTTATTTAATTGGCAGCTCATTTATATTGTCAGTGGAATTTTGATGTTAATGGTCGCTGTGGTACTTAATATTCGTCTGCCTTATATTCCTAGCTCTAAAATTAGTTATTTTGCTGTGTTTAAATCCATGGGGCTGCTACTTAAAGAAGAGCCTCGTTTAATCTATCGCTCTATCATTGGTGCCTTTGCATTTGCAACGATGAGCATCCTCTTCTCCACCATTTCTATTTTACTTAAATCCTCTTTTTCTCTTGAAGATGTTATGGTGGGTTTAGTCACTCTGGTTGGCGTATTTGGCGCCTTGTCCACCAAGAAAATTGGTAAGATCGCCGATCGTGGTTACGTCAAACAAATCACTTGGTTTGGCATTTTAATCCTAGGTAGCGCATGGATATTCCTTTATTTAGGTGCATTCTATTTAAGTTGCTATATCATCGGCTTTGGACTGATGAATCTCGGTCTAGCATTGGTGCATAGTAGCAACCAGAATGTGATTTTTAATTTAAGACCGGATGCTAAATCTCGAGTAAATTCACTTTATATGACCAGCTATTTTATTGGTGGCGCAAGTGGTTCCGCGCTAGGAATTTATGCTTGGGATCATGGTGGATGGGCAATGGCGTGTATCGTAGGATTAATCCTGGTCAGTTGTACTGCACTATTCACGCTAGTGGATCAACGTTATCATCGAACCCAACTCAGCTAACTCATAAAATATGCATGTTAAGCCTCTATAAATGGAGGCTTTTTCAATAATTTAGCCTCTGCAGTCATCATTCAGTCCTCTAAAGCTGTGTATCTCTTGTGCGTAATCACACACACTGTTCACTATCATTATAAGAATATTCGTGGACAAGAATGAAAGCAGTTGTATGTCATCAAAATGAATTAACACTTGAAGATGTCAGCCATCTAACACCATCACAAGGACAAACTTTGTTAGAGGTTGTGCGATGTGGTATTTGTGGCAGTGACTTACATATGCAGCATAGTTGTGACCACATGCATGAACTTACGGCTAAAGTGGGTCTAAAAGGTGTTGCAAAGTCAACAGACCGTTTTGTCATGGGGCATGAATTTTGCGGTCGTGTTCTAGATTATGGTCCTAAAACCAGAAAAAAATTTAAAACAAATACCTTAGTTTGTGCAATGCCACTATTGAAAGTTGATCAGTGGGGTTATCAAGCAACGGGGCTTTCCCCTCAAGCTTCTGGTGGTTATGCCGAACAAATCTTAGTGCAATCTCAACTCATGTTTGCGGTGCCAAATGGATTACATCCCGATCTTGCGGCAATGACCGAGCCAATGGCAGTTGCTTTACATGCAGTACGTCGGAGCAGAATAAAGAAATCAGAACCCGCAATTGTTATTGGTTGTGGTCCAGTAGGCTTAGGTGTCATTTTAATGCTCAAAGCGATTGGTGTGAAAAAAATTATTGCCAGTGACTTTTCACCAAATCGCCGTAGGCTAGCTCAACTTTGTGGCGCAGATGTCGTCATTGATCCTAAACAATCATCGCCTTTTGAGAGTTGGAAAGAATACGGTTTATTGGGTGATGCTTCTGAAGCGATTAACTATGGAATCGGTATTTTTGAAAAGATTCAGTCTATGCATATTCCATGGTGGCATGCGTGGCGTGTGGCTGACAAATTAGGTGCTTTACCCAAACGTCCTGTGATTTTTGAATGTGTCGGGATGCCAGGCATCCTTCAACAGATTATTAACGGTGCGCCATTATTTTCTAAAATTATCGGTGTGGGTGTATGTATGCAATCCGACAGCATCGAACCCGCTTTGGCTTTAAACAAAGAAATCGAAATCCAGTTTGTGATTGGTTATACGCCACTTGAGTTCAGAGATGCGCTCCATATGATCGCTGAAGGTCAAATTGATTGTTCTCCTCTGATAACGGGCGTTGTAGGTCTTGCAGGAGTCAAAGATGCTTTTCAGGCCTTAGGTGATCCTGAACAACACGCTAAAATTTTGGTCGACCCCAAAAAGACCGGATCTGATATCAGTGCACTTTAGATAATCTTTAGGTTCTATACGACATAAGTGCTCAGCGATTTTTTTACTATGGGGCTCAAACTTGATCAGAGTCCTTATTTATCCTGCGTGATACTCAATCGAACTTTAAAATTTTAATTTCATCTATGAATAGATCTTAAACAAGGAAGTTTTATGTCAAATTTAAATCACATGCCTTTCAATGTTGAAGCAAGTTGTTCTTGTGGCGCAAATACTTTTCGCTTTTCTCATGCACCCATCGCACATTTTATTTGTCACTGCCAAGTTTGCCAAGAATATACAGGTAAGGCATTTTCAGATGTTTTAGTATTCTTGAAACAAGATGTTTATGATTTAAATATTAAACAGACTACTTTTAAACGTTTGAAGTCACCACCCAATATCCGTCGTGGGATATGCAAACAATGTCAGTCCCCTTCTATTGAATTTGGAATATTAGATCAGTTGGTATTTATTCCTAAATGGAACTTAAAAGACTTCTCGCAAGTTCCCCCTGAAAATATGCATATTTTTTACCATCGTCGTGTGCAAGATGTAGCTGATGATTTGCCAAAATATAATGGTTTTATCCAGAGTCAAACTCAAGCAGCTAAGTTTATTCTTGAAGGATTAGCTAATAGAATTCTAAAATAAAATCATCAATAAAATATGACTTCACTTGAACACTTTTTAAACCAATGATTGAAAAATTTAAATTATATCTCTTTCATAAATCAAAAAAGATCAATCTTTTGCTGATTATTTGTACCGAATAATTTTAAATATTCATACATAATTTGCGAATGAAATACATCGACTCAAAGAAGCTTTCTGAAACACAGTTTAAGCGATATACAGGCATCTCATGGTCAACCTTTGATTTAATGGCGGAACAGCTAAAAATGCTTGTACCTGCTAAAGGTAAACCATCTAAGTTAAGTGTAGAAGATCAAATCCTGCTGTGCTTAAGTTATTGGCGTGAATATCGAACATTGTTTCATGTCGCAACCAGTTATGGTGTGTCAGAGCCTACTGCTTCAAGAATCGTCCGCCACGTAGAGGATTGCCTGATCAAGTCCAATCTATTTAATTTACCCAAGAGTTTGCCTGAAGGCGAAGGTATCGACTGGAATGTGGTGATCGTAGATGCCACAGAAACCCCAATACAAAGACCTAAAAAAACAGAAGAAAAGCTATAGTGGTAAGAAGAAAGCTCATACTTTCAAAGTACAAGCCATTATCCATTATAGAACACAGCAAGTTCTGAGTTTATGCACGAGTTGTGGTGCTGTACATGATTTCGAGCTTTTCAAACGCAACTTGAATCAGATTCCTAAAGGTGCTTTTATTCTTGCAGAGAAAGGTTATCAAGGGATTTATACGGTGTATCCAAATAGTCTATTGCCATTAAAAGCAAAAAAGCGCTGTAAACTAGATCCTGAGCTAAAAGTTTACAATCAAGAAATCAATAAAAGAAGAATTGGGATTGAGCATGTATTTGGGACTTTGAAGACCTTCAAAATCCTTGCTGAGCGATATCGCAACCGTGGCAAAAGATTGGGATTAAGATTCAGTTTAATCGCAGGGGTTTATAATTTAGAACTGAGTAAAAAATGATTTATGAAAGAACCCTAATATTTATACCAAGCAAAAAAATATAAGTTGACAAAAATAACTAATCATGCGAAAAAGTTTTTTTAGTTAACAGATGTTCACACATGCCTCGAATTGTTTCTGTACCACTTAGTTTAGAACAGCGAGAACGACTCATTTTTCTGGCCAAGC